>JAJRSV010000108.1 GCA_024278655.1 Bacteroidota bacterium
ATACGCATCGCCCATTAAGATAACATGGTTTTTATCCCAGGTTACTGTTTCAAGTCCTCTTTCGTTGTAATAATCGTGAGTGCCTTTGCGTTGCGAAGCATCACCCCATGTTCCGGCAACGTGCCCCGCAGCAAATGCATCTTCGAGAAAATGCAGTGCGAATGCTTCATCACTCAACATTGCTAAAATTAATGCAGAGCGTTCCTCCTGAGATAAGTTTTCATTGTGTAGTTTTTCCGCTTTCATTAAAGCACTTAAATGAAATAACGAGTAAGCACCTAAAGCGTTAAGTTCGGTTCCTTCTTTCAAACATAATTTTAAGTATTCATAAGCCGTAGTTTTAATATCGTACCGGGCAAGTAAAAAGTGTACATTGTTTGAACCTGCACGGGTTGCATAGTTCGGGTCGGCACGCTGCAAATCGATATCGGAATCGCGGATTGCATTTATATGTTCACTGCGGTTTTTTGCATTCGCAATATCTATTTTTAATTGTGCCGCAACGTCTGCCACATTCAAAATCCAGTCTGAGTGTAAAATTGTGTTAAGCATATCTTCAGGCGAACAGGAATGGTCTCCGCCGATTGCAGACCAGGATGCGAAATCGAGTTTTTCAGGATTTGTGCTTTGTGTTGCATCAATTACCGATTCGGTTAATCTGGATTCATAACCTATTCTTGCTTCAGCCCAAAGTTTATCGAGTATGCTGCGATATTCGGGTGAGAGATTTTGTATTGCAAGCAGGGCAATGTCTCTGTGTTCGGGATATATCCATCCGAATGTTGATTGTGCCTGGAGGAGGACAAACAATAATCCGGCAAGCAGTACTGTAGTTAATTTCTTTGCATAAATTTTCTTTGAAGATAAATTCATTCTACCTGCTTTCTTAAATGTTATTTAAGATCAGACTTTTTAATGCTTCTTTCAATATAAAAAAATAGGAAATATTATTCTAATCAACCTGAATGATATTGAGAATAAAAACAACCGGTAATACACAATTGAGTGTGCGAGTTATCTTCTCTTTTTTATTAATTGCAAAACTTAAAAATAATGTCTCCAATCGAATACTAATCTTAACCCCAGATGCCAAATAGTTCTAAGTTGCGGCGGCGGTACTCCTTCGGGACTCAGCGACTCAACATTGTGTGGTATATCAACTCTGCCGTATAACTGAAGTAATAGCTTGGAACTCTGATCGGTTGCAAACGATCTGAAGGGACGATATTCGATAATCGGGAATTCTATTTGAGTTGAGCGGTACGAAAGAATATAGATTTGACCTTCACCGTTTTCATCGACAAAATAATAAAGGAGTGCATCCCTTTCTTTTGTTCTTCCGAAAAAGTAAACGCTTACCTCTCTGCCAAGTATAAACTGAAATCTTCCGAATGAAGTTTCCATACCTGCCTGCCACGGAATTAGTCCTCCGTTAACGGCTGTTACTCCCATATTAGTTAAAGCATTTGGCGAAAAAAGCATAAGGAAAGGAGCAGCAATTAACAAATCGCCGGGTATTAAATAAAAAGGCATTCTGAATCGAACGTTGTATGCAGACCTTCCGGGAATGGTTGCAAATAAAGCTCCGAACTTTTCAATACCCGGTTCCGAAACCACACCCGTAGTTGTAGAGCCATCCTGCCTCCAACCGAGTTCTATAAATGCCAGTCCGTCGCTTGCTTCATTCAGCACGCCGTCGAGTCCAATTCCAAAACGAACCGCAGCTTCAACACTGCCTACCAAACCGGGAGTATCCTGTCCAACTCCGAATCCACCCGAAAAAAGAGCACCGCTTACAGAAGGTGAGAACCCGATAAACGTTCCAATTTCAGCCCTGAATCTTGGCAGTTCACCAATTCCGGTTGCCAAACCGGGCACAGGAGTTTTCATAAGAATATCGGTAAGCAGCGGAATCATTCCGGGATTTATTTGATGAGCCGGAACCACAGTTTCAGTACATACATTAAAGTTATCAGTCGTATAGGCATCTTCAATATTAATCGAATCGAGAAAAACTACTTTACCGCCTGATGCATCAAGGAACTGTTCAATACTCATCTGAACTACAAGCGCAACTCTTTCGGCATCTTCCTCTCTCATCCAGCCGTCGCCGGTAAGTACTACGTTATTACCTTCCCAGGTGTTTACCTTCAAACCTTTTTCGTTAAAATAATCGTGGGTACCTTTTCGTTGGGAAGCATCACCCCAGGTTCCGGCAACATGACCGGCGGCAAAAACATCTTCAAGAAAATGCAAAGCGAATGCTTCATCTCCGAGGGCAGAAATTGTTAAAGCCGAACGCTCTTCGGGAGTTAAAATTTCTTTGCTTAGTCTGTGAGCTTTTATAAGTGCACTGTAGTGATATAAAACGTAAGCGCTAACAGCATTCAAAGGTGTTTCTTCTTTCAGGCATAAATATCCGTAGGTAATTGCATCTGTTTGAACATTTGGCAGAGCAAGAAGGAAATGAACATTGTTCGAACCCGCCCTTGTTGCATAAAACGGGTCAACATTCTGAAAACGTAAATCGGCATCTCTTATTGAGTTAATTCTCGAATCCCTCGAATCGGCGGAAAGAAGATTTTGTTCCAATTGCATTGCTATCTTCGAAACATCCAATATCCATTCCGAATGTAAAACCACATCAAGCATTTCTTTTGCCGAGCAGGAATGATCGCCGCTTATTGCCGGCAACGAAGCAAAATCGAGTTTATTTGAATTAGCATTTTGCGTTGCGTCTATAACTGTTTCGGTTAATCTGTTTTCATAACCGGTTCTTGCCTCAGCCCAAAGTTTATCCAGGGCCGATCGATATTCGGGCGAAAGATTTTGTATTGCCAGTAATGCAATATCCCTGTGCTCCGGGTATATCCAAGCTTTTAAGCTGCCGGAAGAAAACAGGATAATAAATATCGGAATGAATATTCTCATCAAAGAGGTAATCCTCGTGTGAAATACTTTATACCAAAAGTTAAATATAAAATAGCTAATCTGAAAATGTGATGCACCTGATATCGAATTCTTGTTAATTAAAAATAATTATAATAGTTTGTAACAAAGTTAATTTAACGCAGGAGCTAAAAATTGAAGTTCAAACTGTTTATTATTACAGCGCTATTCCTTTCATTTATAACAACCGGCTATGCACAAACTCCGGGAGAACCGGATAAATCGTTCGGTAACGATGGTAAGGTAAATGTTGGAATTATGGGCTATTCGGATGTTGCAAAATCGATGGCGTTACAGGAAGACGGAAAGATTGTACTGGTAGGTTACGGACAGGAATCACCGGCTAAGAAAAAAGGTCTATCGATGGCAAGGTATATGCCCAACGGCGAACTGGATTACGACTTCGGAAACTACGGGATTGTCGTTTCACTTTTATCCGATGTTGAAGGCGAAGCTCATTCGGTTGCAATTCAGCAGGACGGTAAAATTGTTATTACCGGTTACAGTATCAGTTCGGCAACTAATAACGAAGAACTGACTGTTGCAAGATTTAATCCCGACGGAACGATAGATTACAAATTCGGTAGTGGCGGAATTGTAATAACCGAAATTAGTCCGGTAAAGGATATCGGCGAATCGGTTGTTATTCAACCCGACGGGAAAATACTTGTTGCGGGGACTACAACTCATAGTCCTTCTTTCGATATTGTTCTTGTTCGATATAACGACGACGGGACGCTCGATGATGGATTCGGATTAGGTGGTATTGTAATCACGGATATCGATTCGGCTTTGGATTTGGCAAAAGCGGTTCTGCTTCAACCGGACGGAAAAATTATAGTTGCAGGATATACACGTGCCGGAACGAAGTTTTTTATGACTCTGCTTCGTTACGATTCGTTCGGAAACCTTGATACTTCTTTCGGCGAAAAGGGAATAAAAATAACCAATATAAACGGAAGAAGAGGCAAGATGGATTTAGCGCTTCAACCGGACGGGAAAATTGTTCTGGTCGGTCCGAGTGAAGTTAACGGCTCGCATCATTTTACATTGATTAGATTTAACGGCAACGGCAGTATCGATAACAGCTTCGGAAAAAACGGTGTTGTAAAAACGATTATCGGAAATTACAGCGAAGCTGAAGCAGTTGCACTTCAGCCCAACGGAAATATTGTTGTTGCAGGGAGCACGGAGAAAGATAAAGAATCGTTTGTCGTTGCTATGTATAATCCTTCCGGTTATTTGGTGACGGACTTTGGCGATAACGGTTTCGTGATAATCGATTTCAGCAGTAACAGTACAGACAGAGCACACGATGTTGCAATTGATAAAGCCGGAAACATAATTGTTGCAGGCGAAACTAAAAGCGGTTACACAACCTTCGGGTTGGTTAAGTTGATTGGAAAGTAAGGATGTTTTAACATATTGAATAATGAAACGATGAAGTTATGTTCAAACTCTTTTCGTTTTCTGTTTGCGGGGTTTCCGAAGCTTCGCTTCGGATAACGTTAAAAGCTTATATTGAATGAAACAAGATTATTGTATGGAATTACTGCGGGTGTTACCAACTCAACGTTTTCTGTACTCCTTTCGTGTATAAGCGGAATTAAATAACCGATAACGCTTCCTAAAACCGCACCTGCAATTATATCGGTAGGGAAGTGCTGTCCTGCAGCATACCGTAAATAACCAATTGATGTTGCTAACAGTAACGAGGAAGTCCAGATGTAAGGCGATAAGCTTGAATTGGGATTGTACTTATCGAAAGTAACCGAAAGAAAAATTGCCGAAGCAAATCCAACGGCAGTATGTGCCGAGAGGAACGAATGAGTAGCATCGAGACTTTGCTTTTCTTCGTTGGAAACATCTTTGTTATAAACATAAGGGCGGTACCTGTTTACAAGTGCTTTGGGCAGATGCGAAACCGAGTAAACCGATAATACATTCTGCACATACATTGTTGCATAAGTACCGGCATCGTTACGAACAGCCGACGAACCGAATAAAAACAAGGGCGAAGCTATTGCTGTTGCAAGCAACACATCACTCCAATCCGCTGCGGTTTGCGACCAGTTGTTCGTTGCACCGCGGTCGAACCAGTTAACATCATTCCTTGATAAGTTGGGCAGCATTTCGTCCTGAACCGGTAATTTGTCGTCGATTAATTTCAAATCGATTACACCGAGAACAACACCCCCTCCGAAGATTGCAATTTCTCTTCCTGAATCGAGCGAGTAAGGAGATTGAGCGTACGAAAAAGAAAATGAGCTTATCAGAATTAAAGTCAGACTAAACTTTACCGAATATTTGAAAACAAGATTCTTTATTTTAGTAATACCTTTCTACAGAATAAAACCGATTAAAAATTTAAATCGCCTTGTTGTTACTTTCGATTTATTAATTATGTTGGCATTCTCGTTATTGCCCGGGTCGGTTATGTTGATGGGTTGAGTAATATCTTTTGAACCGAATGCGTATTCGAGTCCCAAAGTTAAATCCGAATCACCTATCTTAAAAGTAGCACCTCCCGAAATATGATAAATATCCCATGTAGAAACCGTAAGATTTGTTTTTGTACCAGGAATTCTTGCCGAAAAATCGGTTACAAAGCTTCCGGAAAGAATCAAACTTTCGCCGCTGAAATAATCTATACCGAAACCGTAATTTGTAACACTCTTCAATTCATGCGTAAGGTCGTTTGTAAGTGTTTCACCCGAACCCTGCGATACAAAAGGTTTTGTATCGAGCACGAAAAATTTTGACAAGGCAGCGTACCATTCGGCACTGGCGTGGAATTTAAATTTCCCGGCTGAATAACCTCCTCCAAAACCTACAGCCCAGGATGATTTATATTCCGAAGTCACATCATCCTGAAAATTACTGTTGAACACATTGTCGTTAATGCCGTCGCCGTCATTATCTATTCCGTTAAGGAAAAAGTGTGTGCCCACCGAGCCGGAACCGCCTATGTTAATGCTTGGAGTTGTAATCGTAGCGCCTAATGTAAGCGGATTAAGATTTATACCCATTCCAATCTTTAACAAAGTGCGTAAATTGGTATAGCGGTAATTACGTATATCGGTATACGATGCTATGTCGCCGGTTGTCGGCAGTATCTGTATGATTGCCTGGTTAGTGGACCTTTGGCTTCTGTAAGCCACATACCAGGTAGCCCCCAGACCGATCACTTCATTTATTTTAGATGAATATGTTAAGCCGCCCCAAACTTCATTAAATTCTCTTTGAATTGATAAACCGCCTGCAAAGTTTTCTTTGCCCGGCGAACTGTCGATAACATCGAGCGAGTCTATCAATCTTGTTTGAAATTCGAATTCCATTTTTTGCCGCGTTAAAATTGAAAAGGCAAGACGTGCATCACCGAGAAAATCAAATTTGAAATCGAATGCTACGAAAGAGGGTGAAGGCACGATAGTGGAAAAATTCAGGTCGGCTCCTTTTCCGGCTCCGTTTTCTACGTTAATAGTTTCAAACTGATATACCCGTGCACTTAAAATAAAATTAGCATCTTTGAATAATGAAATGGCTCCGGGATTGTAGTATGTAGCACTCAAATCGGAAACACTGCCTATTACCGCACCGCCTAACAAAGTAGAACGCGTTCCGTACTGAATGTTCCAGTAATGCGAATCCTGTGCATAGTTAACAAACGAAAATAAAAAGGTCAGCGAAATTACAAGTAATTTATACATAATTTCCTCCCGGGAAATTTAGAGATTGTACTTAAAAGCGGTATTTATTCCATAGTCGGTTGATGAAGCATTTTCGGTAGGTTTATTATCGAAGCTGAAGTAAAAGGTTAAATCCCAATATACATCGACGATTATTTCCCAACTCATTTCGATATCGAAATTGCCGCGAATTCTTCCAAAGTTTGTAATACCCGGAAAGATTTTAACAGAAGTTGTTAAACTCGTTTTTGGTGTATCATAAATAAATAATTTATAATCTCCCTGAACCACACCTTCAAGATTAAAAATAGAAGAGGTAGTATCTGTGTACGATTCCCGGTTGAAGTTCAATCCTGCTATTCCCAACAGCAAATTAGAATTGTCTATAATGAAAATGTAACCGCCTCCTGCTAATATTGACGCACGAAGTTTTATACCTAATTCGGTATTTTGTTCTGCGCTTATTGAACCACCTACAAGCCATTTGCCGGGAGAAACAAGTTGACTCGATAAAGTTAAATCCTGCTTCCTCGAAGTTTGCTCTTGCGAGCGGAAAGCTAAAACCGAATTAAGCGTTAATGTTGTGTAGTACTTTTTCGTACGGTAATTTAAGCTCGAACCGAAATTGAACTGTCCGGTACTGGTTCCTTTAGCATAATTGAATCCCAATTTTACATATCCATCGAGAATATCCCAAAATGAACTTTTAAGCCGTGTAATTAATACCACGTATTTTTTAAGCACTACCTTTTCCTGTGTATAACCTCTTATGAGTATTTCATCAGCATAATCTGTTGTATCAAGCGAACCGTAATAAGCCCTTCCATCCTGCAAATCCACTTCAAAATATTTGTCTGAAATTATACGTTTGATTTTATCCCATTTTATTTTAAGAGTTCCCATATCATCGGTTTTGAATGAAAGCATTCCGTATTCGAGCCATTTAATCTCACCTGTAATATGATCGCCGTTATTCATAATAATTACATCGGTTTTCTGTGCGAAGAGAACAGATTGGGATAGAATAAAAATCAGCAAAAAAAATATTTTAACCGGATAGCTTATAGTATTTCCTGATTTCAACATATTTGGATTAATCTGAATAAAACTGATTTGTGAAGATAATATTTAATTGTTCATTAATAAAATAATAAAAATGCCGGATTGCTCCGGCTTTAAAATCTACATATCAAATATTTTAAATATCACAAAGGATTAATTGCCCACTGCCCACGCAAACCCGAAGTTATAAGCAAAACCTGTCATCATTGCCTCGGTTTGGTAAAAGTGCGAATTATAATTTGCACTTACATCGAACATTAAATTACTAACAATGTTTACGCTTAAACCTATTCCAACTTCCCAAGCATATTTAACCAGCGTTTTATCTTCCTGAACGCCTTCAAGATTTGTATTCTCAAAAACCAGGTTCAGCCCGTTCATAAATGAAAAGAAAAACATTAACCTGTCATCGTTAAAGTAATACCTGCCGCCAATGTGAAGCGGAATTATAGTTGATGAAGCGTCGGGATAGTTAACGCCGTCACGAAGATTATTCGATAATACACCCGTACGTATTACAAGCAGGTTATGGGCAGGGAATGCAATGCCGTAGCTTACGTATCCGCCTGTGGCTGAAGACCAGACATTTGAAAAGTTTCCGAGGTTTCTCTTATAAACGCCCTCAACCATAATGCGGTTCTTCAGGTAAGTTCCGTCTTGTGCAAAAGATTTAACCGGCAAAAAACCGATTGCTAATAAGAATAAAATTATAAAAAACTTCTTCATTTTTATTTCCTTCTTTGAAATAAAAAACTCTATAAATTAAATATCTATTATTGCTGTTCTGAAAAATATCTTGAATATAGGATGTTCTCTGCTCACATCAGGTCTGGGTAAGCCCGGTAAATCGTCGTAATAGCTGTTCCGCCAGTAAACACCCGCAGTAATTCCAAAAGAGAAATATTTTGTTAAAGGATATTGAGCTTCGAGCAACAGCAAATGAATATGATGTTTCGAATCGCTCGGTTCGGTCTGAGTCCAGAACCAGTTTCCGTAGTAGAAAACTTTAAGGTAATCCCAAATACCGCTTCTGATGGAAGCCGAAAGTCTTACACCGACACCGGGACCGAAATCGTAATTTCTTCCTTCAACATCTCTGAAGTAATCGTTGGGTGTAGCACCAATAATAACACCGTTAATTCCTACCTGAGTTACGATGTTTGTTTTAGTTCCGATTGGAAAGACTGAACGAACATACGGTTGAATAACAGTTGCGCCGTAAATAAAACCTGTAGAAGTAGTATCTTCCTCTGAATAGTTTTCGCGAAGCAGGTTGTTGTAAGTAAAATCTAATGAGACGCCGAATTTGTGTTTGTTTTTCTTTAGCGGAAATCCGAACAAATATCCGCTCGTGGAAAGTGTTGAAAAATGAGGCAGTGCCGAAGAAACGGCTATTCTAACCGAGAAAAAATCAAACGGCTTTTTAGCTTTCATAGTGTTACCGTAAACCAGATTGAATCCGAACAAACCCTGAATTTCTTTTTCGCGAAGTTCTTTAATTCCTTTTAAATCAATCGTTCGTGTACCGGCATCGAACGTAATCAGAAAATCTTCGGGTCTGCTCCATTTGGGGTTAGCGAAATTCTTTCCCATCTCGCCTGTAATTGCTCTGTTAAAACCACGAACAGGATTAATCAGAGTTCCCCAAAATTCACTCCAAAATCTTTTGTAACCGGTGGCTCTGTTATCGGTAACAAGCGAAGATAACCTGTAAAGAATTTCGCCGAGGTTTGCACCGCCCACGCCTGTATAAATCCAGTCGTTAAACGCAGGGCGGAAGGTCTCGCCGAAAAATTCCCAGATTGCACTACCCGTTAGAGAAAAAGCAGCCGATTCCCAGAAATCGTATCCGTTGGTTCTGCCTGCGTTAAAAAACAACGCACCGTGATACGGGTGAGCAAAATTATTGGTAACAAAGTTATCGCCGTCGTATTCCCATCCGTGGCTTATATTCTGCCACCAGCTTTTGCTGCTTACTTTAGCCCAGTTATCGGCGGGGTCTTCCCAGGTTCTTATCCAACGCGCAAGTGCCCAGGGAATAAATTCAAGAATTCCGACTTCC
>JAJRSV010000109.1 GCA_024278655.1 Bacteroidota bacterium
AAGAAAATGAAAAACAAAAAATTTGTCATAGTCGATGCAATGTCGCTGGCGTATAAAGCATATTATGCTTTCATCAGCCGCCCGCTTTCTACAAGTAAAGGTGAACCGACCTCAGCAGTTTACGGATTTGCAACACAGTTGCTTAAAGTAATCGAAGACCAAAAACCCGATTACATTGCTATTGCATTCGACTCGAAGGAGAAAACATTCCGGCACGAGAGATACGAAGCTTATAAATCATCGAGGCAGGAAATGCCTGAAGATATGATCCCACAGATACAGCGCATCAAAGAAATGATTGGCTACTTTAACATTCCTATTTATATTTTGCCCGGCTACGAAGCAGATGATTTGATTGGCACGGCTGTTAAAAAAGCCGAGAAAAAAGGAATGGAATCATTTGCCGTTACGCCCGATAAAGATTATATGCAGCTTGTAACAGAAAAAACAAAAGTTGTTAGACCGGGCAGGCGCGCAGACGAAGCAATTATATATGACGTAAATAAAGTTATAGAAGAGTACGGTTTCGAACCGGAATTAATGGTTGATTACCTCGCTTTGATTGGAGATGCGAGTGATGATATTCCCGGAGTAAAAGGAATAGGACCCAAAACCGCACTGCCTCTTATTCAAAAATACGGCACGCTCGAAAATATTTATAAGCACATCGATGAAATTGAAAAAGAAAGCATCAGGAAAAAATTAATAGAAAGTAAAGAAGATGCTTTTCTTTCGAAAGAGCTTGCAACTATTCACTGCGACGTTCCGTTCGAAATGAAATTTGAAGAAGCTAAGTTCGAGCATCCCGATTACGATAAGATAAAACAGTTCTTCCTCGAGATGGAATTCAAAACGCTTTACAACCGGCTGTATAAACTTTACAACAACAAAGAAGCCGGAAAAGAATTAATTAAAGAAGAAAAACCCGTCTTTGTTTCTTTCGATAAAACCAAAACCGATTACAAACTGATAACGGATAAAAAAGAAGCCGAAAAACTTGCAAAGAAATTGGCAAAGGAAGACTTGTTCGTGTTCGATACCGAAACGGATGCATTAAACCAGTTTGAGTTAAAAGTGTTAGGCGCTTCGTTTTCGACCAAAGCAGGTGAAGGAATATTTATTGCAATCGACCCGACCGAAGAAACCGGTGATTTGTTTACAGACAAATCCAACAGGCTTCCGATTAAAGAATTCATAAAACTTTTCAAACCTGTTTTTGAAAACAAACGTATTAAAAAAGTCTGCCAGAACGGAAAGTTTGATATTGCCGTACTACGTAGCATCGGCATTGAAGTAAAAAACTTTTACTTCGACACAATGCTTGCAAGCTATGTGATAGATCCCGACGAAAAACACGGAATGGATGAGCTTGCCAAGAAATATTTAAACTATGAACCGATTGCCCTTTCGGAAATTATCGGTTCGAAAAAAGACCCTTCTAAAATTTATGAAGTCGGTTTGGAGAAGCTTTCGGATTATGCAAGCGAAGATGCCGATATAACATTCAGACTGTATGAAGTGCTGAGCAAAGAGATTGACAGAAACAAATTAAACAAAATTGCTTACGATATTGAATTCCCGCTTGTTCCGGTGCTCGAAGATATGGAACGTTCGGGCATCAGGGTTGATGAAGATGTACTGCATCAATTCAGTAAAGAGTTGGAGCGTCTGCTTGAAAACTACACTGAAAAAATTTACAGGGCGGCAGGAACGGAATTCAACATAAAATCTACAAAGCAGCTTCAGGAAATATTGTTTGAAAAGTTAGGACTTGCTACCGGACGCAAAACCAAAACCGGTTTTTCAACCGATGCGCGTTCACTTGAAGCGTTACGCGGACAGCACGAAATAATTGATTACCTGCTTGAATACAGACAATTATCAAAACTTAAATCAACCTACGCCGATTCTCTTCCAAACTTAATCAATCCTAAAACCGGAAGAATACATACAACGTTCAATCAAACGGCAACATCAACAGGAAGGTTAGCAAGCAACGATCCGAACCTGCAAAACATTCCTATTCGAACCGAGATGGGTCGTGAGATAAGAAAAGCATTTGTTCCGCGGGATAAAGATTACAAAATTTTAAGCGCCGATTACAGTCAGATTGAACTGCGGATACTTGCATCAATCTGCGGCGATGAAGGATTGACAACCGCATTTAAAAACGGAGAAGATATTCACCGCAGAACTGCGGCGCTCGTGTTTATGGTTAAGCCCGAAGATGTTACCCCGGAAATGAGACGAAAGGCAAAAGAAGTAAACTTCGGAATACTTTACGGCATCGGTCCTTTTGGTTTGAAAACAAGATTGGGAGTTACTCAAACTCACGCAAAGGAAATAATAGAAACTTATTTCAACACGTTCAAACGTGTAAGAGAATACATCGACGGTTCAATTGCACAAGCGCGCGAAAAAGGTTACGCCGAAACAATTTTAGGAAGAAGAAGATTCCTGAAAAACATCAACAGCAGCAACCGGACAATCCGTCAGTTCGAAGAACGTGTTGCAATCAACATGCCCATTCAGGGAACCGCAGCCGATATGATAAAGATTGCAATGATAAATATTCACAAAGAATTAAATAAGCGAAAAGCAAGAACGAAAATGGTTCTTCAGGTTCACGATGAATTGGTCTTCGATGCACATAAAGATGAAATAGATGAGCTTCTTCCGCTTATAAAAGAAAAGATGGAAAAGGCATTACCGCTTAAAGTTCCCGTAGTAGTTGATACCGGAATCGGTGATAACTGGCTGGATGCTCATTGAAATCGTCATTGGTCAATTGTCATTGGTCATTACAAATCTTGAAATTAATATCTTTA
>JAJRSV010000110.1 GCA_024278655.1 Bacteroidota bacterium
AACTGGTACGAAAGCAAAATCGGAAGATTTAAAAATGCGCTCACTCCCCCGATGAAAAACTTTCGCGAATGGAAAAAGGTTGTTGAGCAATTAAAAGAATACAAGAATAAAACCGTTGTTACTTAATGCACAGGAGGCATACGCTGCGAAAAAGCATCCGCATATATGATTGAAAGCGGATTCAAAGAAGTTTACCAGTTGGAAGGCGGCATTTACAACTTCATCAATAAATTCCCCGATACATACTGGGAATGTGGAATGTTCGTCTTTGATGAGCGGAGAGTTGTGAATCCAAACACGAAAGATGAACTAAAGCACATCGCAGAATGTCACTTCTGCGGAAAGTCCACATCATACTACATCAACTGCCACAATGTTGAATGCGATAAGCTGATAGTCTGCTGCCACGAATGCAAAACAGAAAACGACTACTGCTGTTCTGATGAGTGCAGAAAAGCACCGAGAAAGAGGAAGACTTATCACGGATGACTTCTCTTTCGATAGGCAAAGCAGCTTACCCGCTGTTATTTTAATGAGAGCGGGTAGGCAATAATTAACTGTCATTAGTTGTCATTGAGTCATTTATGGTCATTTATTGTTGGATTGTTCGTGGTGCCTGGTTCGTGGTTTAACGTTCGACGTGCAAGGTTCGAGGTTCGAGGTTTATAGATGATAATCTTGCAATCTTTATATCTTTTATCTTCTTACTTTCTGCTCACCGAATCCCGGTTTATCCGGAGCAGGTAACTTACTTTTTATTTTGTGTAAACCAGCTTCTCCGTGGCGTTGCTAATAAAATTCCACAAGCAACAAAACATTAATTTAATAAGGGCTATGATATTAAAAAGCTTTCTCGCAACTTATAGCTTCCTTTTACCTCACCCCTGCCCCTCTCCTTAAAAAAGGAAAGAGGTTTTAATTTCCCTCTCCTTGCTAAGGAGAGGGACACAGGGTGAGGTCTATAGGAACAATACAAAACGTTGTTACATTGGTAAGAGTATAGAAGTGCGAATCCGGCAATTGTAATACTGCTAAAACACAAGCGGGGACGCTTGCTTACGCACACAATGTTTTACATTGCCCCTTTTTATTTACGAATATCCATCAACCCTACCAAAGGCAGGCAGGGATTTTAGATCTTAGAAGTTTTATTCTTTTGTCTTTTTACTCCTGCCCACCGTAACTTTAGTGAAGGTGGGTTAATCTTTACTCTTTTTTGTCAAATGTGAAACGTCAAACGAATAATCTTGTAATCTTGCAATCTTGTAATGTTGTAATTTTGTAATTCTACAATCAAACAGTCTTTAATCTTGTAATTACTTCCCTCAATCGAACCCTTTTTAGTTTGCTTATATCTAAACGGGTGGTTATAATACGCCTGAGTATTTTAATTATCTATTAAGATAAAAGGCGTTGCGATGCGACCGTTAATAAACGAGTTGTTCTTCGCTTGCTGTGTGTTGTTGTTTCTATCCTTTTTCTCATATGCGCAGAACGATGAATATAAATCAGACCGTGTAGCTATGGTTAAACTACAGATTGAAAACAGAGGGATACACGATAAAAGCACTCTTGATGCAATGATCAAAGTCCCGCGGCATAAATTTGTGCCGTCAAATCTTAAAAGCCGCGCTTACGAGGACGGTCCTTTGCCCATTGGATACGGGCAGACCATCTCGCAGCCGTACATAGTTGCATACATGACCGAAGCCATCGATCCGAAGCCGGATTACAAAGTGCTGGAAATCGGTACCGGCTCCGGTTACCAGGCAGCGGTTCTTGCCGAAATAGTAAAAGAAGTTTATACGATAGAAATAATACCCGAGCTGTACAAACAGGCAAAGGAAAGACTTAAAAAACTCGGTTACAAAAATGTGTTCTGTAAAAACGCCGACGGTTACTACGGCTGGAAAGAGCACGCACCTTACGATGCAATTATCGTCACTGCAGCGGCTGAATATATTCCCCCGCCATTAATAGAGCAGCTTAAGGATGGCGGTAAAATGATTATTCCTGTCGGCTCGCCGTACTTAAATCAAAATCTGGTGTTGGTTGAAAAGAAGAACGGCGAGATAACAACAACTTCGCTGCTTCCGGTGCTTTTCGTTCCTTTCAAGAGGGCTGATTGATTAACCGATACGTACATCTCGCCGGCATCTCCTTTTCGATTGCTTTTCTTTCGGTTGCAATTATTGCATACCAGCTTGTACTAATACAGATTTTATCAATCGTGCAATGGTATCATTTTGCTTATATGATTATCTCTGTTGCGCTGTTAGGATTCGGTGCGGCGGGAACGTTTATTGCAATCTTCAAAAAGCCGCTGTTAAACAGAATCGATTACCTGCTTCCTTCGTTAATGATTCTTTCCGGCTTGCTGATGACAATTGTGGTAAGTGTTTCCCAAACGGATTTATTCCGCTTCGATTCTTACCGTTTGTTTTATGATTACTCAACGCTCTGGAAACTGCTTGCAACTTACCTGCTTTTCTTTCTTCCGTTTTTCACAGGTGCGCTTGCAATAGGTTTGGCGTTTGTTAAATACGTCGATAAAATAGGTCTGCTCTACTTTGCAAATATGGTCGGCTCCGGAACAGGCGGACTTATTGCAGTAATTATAATGTGGTTTTTCTTTCCCGAAAAACTGCCTGCACTTATTTCGCTGTTAGCCGTTACAGCGGGTATCATAATCATCCCGAAAAAACACCGGGTGAATTTTGCTCCCGGCTTAATGATTGCAACAGCACTTATCGTTTATTTCTTTATAGTTCCTCCCGCACTCAAACTATCTGAGTACAAAGCTCTTTCAAAAACATTAAACCTGCCTGAAACAAAAGTTATAAAACGTGCAAGCAGTCCTTACGGAGTAATTGATGTGGTTGCTTCTTCTCATATAAGATACGCACCGGGACTGAGCTTAAAGTTTCCGGGAATGGTTTCAATAAACAACGCACTCTTTAACAACGGTAACTGGTACGGTCCTTTAATTTCATCGAAAGAAGATTCGTTAAACTACTTCCATTACACTACCGAGCAATTTCCGTTTCTTCTCCACGAAAGAAAAGATGTGCTTGTTCTCGGTGCACTTACGGGAAGGCAAATTGCTTTGGCAATTAACAATGATGCTTTAACAATTACCGCCGTTGAACAAAACAAAGCAGCGACAAAGTTATTGGTAACCGAACTTGCAGGCGAAACGGATTCCGTCTTCGTTAGAAAGGAAGTTTTGGTTCAGAATATTTCGCCCCGTACTTATCTGCTGAAGACCCCTGCCAAATTCGATTTGATTTCTCTTCCCGTAACCGGTTCATTCGGCGGAACATCAGGATTGTTCGCTTTGCAGGAGCAGTACGACTTAACCAAAGAAGCATTTAACGAAATGTGGGGTAAACTTAATTACGACGGTGTAATTGTAATTTCAACATGGATTGATTACCCGTACAGAAAACCGTTAAAGATTTTAGCCACCGCAACGGAGATGCTGTACGACCGCGGAATTAAAAACGCAGAGGATTTTATCGTTGCAATAAAAAACTGGAACACAATTACCTTTGCAATCAAACGAACTCCTTTTAACGATGAAGAAATAAAAATCATCCGTGAGTTTTGCGGCGATATGAATTTCGATCCTGTTATCCTTCCCGGCATTAAAACCGATGAAAGAGAAAAGTTTAACAAGCTGCAGGATAAATCTCTTTACTCGATGATAGACAAAATACTTGCATCTCCCGGAAGCCGTGAAAAGTTATACTCGGAATATCCCTTCAACATAAAACCCGCAACCGATGACAAACCGTACTTCTCGCAATTCCTGCGATGGAAAAGCATTCGTCAGCTTGCCGGACTTTTCGGCAAACATTCGGTTCCCTTTTTCGAAGTCGGTTACATTCTGCTTTATTTAACTTTTATTCAAGTCGTGATTCTTGCTGTAATACTTATAATACTTCCGCTGTTCAGGATTGGTTGGAGAGGAAGGAGTCCGCCAACAACGGAAGGCAGCAGGAATATAAGCAAAATATGGACGCTTATTTATTTCAGCGGATTGGGTATCGGTTATATGTTTATCGAAATAATTTTTATTCAACGCTTCACGCTTTACTTCGGAAATGTAATTTACGCCGCCGCTGCTGTTGTTAGTCTGATGCTTATCTCTTCCGGATTCGGTAGTCTCGCTTCGCAAAAGATAAGCGCAAAGCCGAACAGGTTAGTTGTAATTATATTCTTTATAATAATCTCAATTATCATTTATACGATTTTTCTTTCTTCATTGCTTAAGACAACCATAGTTTTCACTCTGCCCGTTAAAATAATCTTTACAACTCTGCTGATTGCACCGCCCGCATTTCTTATGGGTATGCCTTTTCCTTTGGGATTAAGACTTCTCTCGCTTAAAAACGAAATTCAGGTACCGTGGGCGTGGGGAATTAACGGTGTGTTCTCAGTCATCAGCACAGTGCTTGCAACAATAATTGCAATCGAGTTGGGATTTGTTTGGGTGATGATTTTTGCTGCAGGGGCTTATGGGTTATCGCTGCTGATTAATCTGCGTAATCCCGTACGATATTAGTTACAGCGAATTACCAAATAGAAAAACACAAATCTTAAATAAATTAAAAATTCAAAAATCTATAGTATTAAAGGGTATAAGTGTAATAGTCCCGAAAATTTGAAATGCTTTATACAATTGTGCAAAGACATCTAACTGTTTATTTGATCGAATCAATATATTCCGGAAATTTAATTATTCGCAATGTATCTTTCTTGTTGATAAGAAACGGCTCTGTATCCTTACTAAGTTTAACCAAATCTTCATTCTTCAATCTGTTCATTAATCTTTCTTTCAGTTCTTTAATGTTTCTTATTCCCGCTTTCATTTCCAAATAGTCAAAATTTGGTTTTGTGATTCCGAATAAAAAAGAAACATCATAAAAATCCCTGCCCTTTAATACTTTCCTGTTAAGGATTGCCCAAAGTTTTTGTGACAATAATATATCTTTCGGTGTTATAAATATCCGGCAGAAAACGTCGAACTTGTTAATCAGAAACGTCTCGCTTTTATAATCAAACTGCTGGGCTTCCGAATCCAACTGAATTAATATTTTCTCCTCTTCGTACCCCGACAGCTTACTGTCGAAAAGTAATTTTGGAAATCTTATATAACATCGATAAGCTCCTTTAAATACACTTTTTGTCTGCACTTTATATCCTTCGAGTTCCAATTCTTTTTTCACAATATCTGATAGCTGTTTGAACTCATCAACTGTTAACCCGAAATTATCGAAGTCCAAATCTTCTGAAAATCTTGATGTGCCGTAAACTATCCGCAGACAAGTGCCTCCCATGAGCGAAAGTTTCTTTGCAATGTTTTGATTAAAGATTATCTGAAGAATTTTATACTGGAGATATTCTCTAAGGATGTTTCTCTTGAAAATTTTTTGATTATCCGGGTAGAATTTTTCTATTTCTTCAAGACTCAGCATCTTCAATCCAATCGAACAAAAGGTTTAATCTCTTGTTCAAACTTTTATTATCAAATAATGTCAGGTAATTATTTAATTTCTCTTTGTCGATTATTTCTTTAAAAACGTCCTCGTTTAATCGTAGCTCAACAATATGATCGAATGAATTCATTTCGGCGTGTAAGTAAAAAAAATCCAATACGGCTTTTTCCGGTTCTGCTATTTTAATATTAAGATTATCGCTCGAAATTATTTTATATCCAAACATCAAAGTTTTACTAATAGTTCTGTAGCTGAATGTTGCATACTTTGTTCTGAACGTTGTGGTTTTCTTGCTCGAAACAGATGTGATTATATTAACCGCTTCGGGAATCAAGCCGTAATAAGAGAACGCTGTTTCTAATGAGACATAAGAAGGCACATAAAGACGATTGGCAATATAGAATAGCTTAAGCTCATCAAGCTTCACTTCGGAAAACTTGTAAACACCCTTTCCAACTCTTTCGATATACCCGTTTTTCTGCCATTCAACTAATCGATGGTGATAAATTTTTTCGCTTAACTTATTTAAATCACTAAGCGTAAAAAACGGGAAATCTTTTAATTCGAGACGAAACTTTTGAAAATTCATAAAATATTTCTGTTTTATACTGAAACAAATATATTTTAGAAATATTTTAGGTGCAAGAAGAAAATAAAGTTCAAATTCGGAGGGAGATAGAAACAATCAATTTTTATCATCGGAATTATCCATATCTAACTTATCGTACCAATCAATCAGATCCTTTATATCGTTTACGTCTGCCCAAAGCTCAACTTTTTTAAGGGTTTCTTTATACACATTTTCTTTAATGAAAAAATACAACCCGAAATCTTCCTCGCCGATTTCGTAACCATCGTAAACGTAGTTGCCTTCGCCGATAATGTTTTTCAGTTCTTCAACGAGATTGGGCATAAAACCGTCTTTTCCAGCTTCAACAACCCTGTCGAACATACTCAGGTTTCGTGTTTCCTCAACGTGGTCCATCCCGATAAACTCATCCCCGATAAACGTATGTTCCTGTATCTTCGGATCGAATGTAAAACGGTGATAAACAAATCTTTCACCGTCGATTACGTCTATGTACCATTCGTTTCGCATGGTTGTATTGTATTAAATTAATAATCATTAAAAAATAATTAATCGGTAGACTTTAGGCAATTGTATACAAATGATTTCCCGAGTTTTAAGAATTGAAATTTGAATACTACTTGTAATTTTATTTTTGAATTTTGAAATTTCAACCATGCTTCCACTATACTTAGAAAAACTAACATTACCCGAACTCAAGCAGAGAGCAGAGGCGCTTTACGGACTGCTTGAGGAGTGCAGGATATGTCCCAACGAATGCCTTGCACGACGAACAGAAGGCGAAACCGGTTTGTGCAATTCAACCGATGAGGTTGTGATATCGAGTGTGGGACCGCACTTTGGAGAGGAACCGCCGTTAGTCGGCACATTCGGTTCGGGCACAATATTTTTTACAAACTGCAATCTCGATTGCGAGTTCTGTCAGAATTACGATATAAGTCATTTGGGATTCGGAGAAAAAGTTTCGATAGAAGACCTGGCAAGATCGATGTTGAAGCTTCAGCAGAGAGGATGCCACAACATCAATCTTGTAACTCCCACGCATTTCACTCCGCAAATTGTTGATGCACTCACCCTTGCAGTAGAAAAGGGACTGGAGCTTCCAATCGTTTACAACTGCGGCGGCTATGAATCGGTTGAAACGTTAAAGCTGCTTGAAGACATAATCGATATTTACATGCCCGATATAAAATACTCGATTGATGAAAACGCATTGAAATATTCCGGCGTGCAGAATTACTGGGAGACGGTTAAGCTCGCAGTAAAAGAAATGCACAGGCAGGTAGGCGACTTAAAGATAAGCAGAAGAGGACTTGCTCAAAGAGGTTTGCTTATACGGCATCTTGTTCTTCCTAACGATATTGCCGGCTCTAAAAAAGTAATTGACTTTGTTGCAGATGAAATTTCAAAAGATTCTTACATAAATATAATGGATCAGTATCATCCGGCATACAATGCACTCAAGCACGAAAAGCTCAACCGCAGAATCACACCTTCCGAATACAAAGAAGTCGTTGATTATGCTTTAACCAAAGGATTGCGGAGAGGATTCGATGATTTTTAGTGTATAATTAACCGTAGGAATGTATTGAGTAAGAGGAATCTAATTAAGACAAGTGGAATATTTTTTTGTTTGACGATAAAAATTCTCCCTAAAATTAGATTTTTTTTCTTGACTTTAATCAGATATAATCTCAAATTAATATTAGGTGATATATTTAACCTACTGGTGAAATTTTTGTGGGTCGGAGAATAATATTTTCAGGATATTTTTAGGGCTTAAAATTATGCTACTCCATTCAATCTATTAACAAAAACCGAATGACAAATTCCGGAGTTTGGCTTTGTTGTAACCAAAGCTTTTGAGATTTAGGAAGTTAACAAAAAACAGTGGGAAGTTGATCTGGGCAAAGAAGATTGAATTGACGAAATAAATTATTTCACTAGCATTTTTACTGAATAGATTAGAAATGAGTGTTTCATCCAAAGCAGGTGTTTTTACGATTAGCTGCCTTTTAATAGTAGGCAAAATGTTATCTCAAACATTGTATTGGGAAAAGATTTTTGCATATTATCGGGTATTCGATATTGTCTATGATGGAAGTGAATACCTGTATTTTAGCAGCAAAGATGATAATGGAAACAGTAAGTTTTTAAGATCATCCGATTTAGGTAATACCTGGGAACTTGTCGGAAATGGGTTAAGCACTAATTATCTGACAAAGCTTGCGATTGACAGTTCTGGTACATTATGGGGAGGTAATGAGTATTTTGATTTTGGACTTTTCAAATCCACAGACCATGGAATGAATTGGAACTTAGTTATGGATAGTATTGTAGTTAGTTCTCTTACAATTTCACCAACTAATATAATTTGGTTTGGAACAGACGATGGAAGAATATTTTTTTCAACTAATCAAGGTATCAATTGGGAGGAAAGAATCATTGGTTCCTCTGGAATTTCTTCTATTACGATAAATTCTTCTAATTCCGTTTTTGCTACTACGGGCACTTCCGGTGAAGGTGGTAGCATCTATAGATCAACCGATTTGGGAAACTCTTGGGAAAATGTTTATAACTCATCTTCAAGTTTGGGAATATTGTTAACAATACAACATTCAACTGGTTACATTTATGGATTTGGCACATATACTAATCTTATCTCAACCGATAATGGAAATACGTGGGAAGAAAACTATCGGGATCTTACATTTGCAGAAAATTTTTATTTGGTGTCGGATAGCATATTTTACGCTTCAGGAAGTAATGGCTTGAGATCGTATGATTTCGAAAACTGGAATGTAATTGGTCCTATGGATCCAAATGCTCCTTTGGCATACGCGTTTGTGGATTCGCTTATTTTTGCTGCAACTGTTAGCGGAGTTTTTAAATACGATCCTTCTATACAACCGTATATAGCAGATACTTATTTCCCTCTTGAAATTGGCAATACCTGGCAATACCATTCTTATTGCACAAGAAATAATCCCATGTATTATGTTGATCGTGACACAACGATTTTGAATCATAAATACTATTATTTAAAAGGTTATTACAATGATTGGGTAAGATATGATACTACGGAGAACAAACTATTTGTAAGATACAATGACAGCGATTATGTGGCAATGGACTTTGGTCTGAATAATGGTTCATATTTTTACTTATTGCTTCTAAATTCACATGAAATCAGATTAGCACAAATTATTGAACCATACCAGCTTAGTATTTTTGATTCTACTTATCATTCAAGAGGTTACTTTTGGAGATTAACAAGTGGTACTGCCTGGATAGCAGACGAAGTGTCCTTTTCTGAAAACTTAGGAGAAACATTATCAAATTATGGATCAGGTGGTCCAGGTGGAACTTTTTTTTGTGACCGCAAATTAATTAGAGCTGTTTTGTATGATTCCACAGGCATAAGATATCTTTCCGATAAAGTTAAGCCATTAATTTATTTTGATGCCCAATTGGTAACTGATACTTTAGATATTAACTGGCAATTTGTTGTCGATCATGAATATAGCTATTATAGTTCTTATATAAATGTCAATTTTATCGATACCGTTTATATGGTTAGTTATTATTCGAACGGGGTTGATTTTATCGATAATGATACGTTGGGTGCAATAAACCAACCGCAATCTTACAATTATACATTGAGCTTTTCTTTGGATTCAGCTTTAATAAAAAACGATTACAATCTGTATTATAAAATTGTTGCAGTGGATGCTGGTGTTGTGCAGGAAACTTCAGTAAAACCGGACAGTGGTTTTTTTGAACTTATCTATGATACTAGTTTAGTTTCAGTAGATGAGATGGATAACTCAATTGATAATTATGCACTATACCAAAACTATCCTAATCCATTCAATCCCACAACAATTATAAAATATCAACTTCCTGAAATAAGCTATGTTACACTTAAAGTTTATGATGTGTTGGGAAATGAAATTTCGGTTTTAGTTAACGAAGAAAAACCAGCTGGCAGTTATGATATTAAATTTAACGCAGACGATCTTTCAAGTGGAATTTATTTTTATCAATTGACCGCCAAAGAAAAAGGAGGCAACTATATCGAAACAAGAAAGATGATTCTACTACGCTGATATTTTAACCCGTTCGCTCGTTTAGTTACTTCGGTAACCTATCTGATACCTTTAATCCTAAAATCATTCATCTTCCACTTCAATCGTTTCGACTTTCTGCTTTTTTTCAGGCGGGCGTTCGTAAAGCACGGCTAATTCCTTGTAGTGTATGGCAAGATTTTCTTTTATCTGTCCCCACGTGAATCTCCATGCCCAGTTACCGCCTAACTTACCCGGAAAGTTCATTCGTGCTTCGCCGCCGAGATTGAGAACATCCTGCATAGGGATAATCACTATTCTTGCAACCGATGAGTAAGCTAACCTGATTAGCTCACTTACAATATCATCACCGTAATAATTCAGATACTTTTGCACGTGTGTGTAAATGTCGCTCTTCTCACTTTTCGCTTTCTCGAAAAAAGCATGTGTTGTATCGTTATCGTGAGAGCCGGTATAAACAACACAGTTGGGAATATAATTGTGCGGAAGAAACTTCGTTTCCATTCCTTTACCGAATGCGAATTGCAGAATCTTCATTCCCGGAAAGCCGAACTTATCGCGTAATGCTTCAACTTCGGGAGTTATAACGCCGAGGTCTTCGGCAAGTATGGGAACATCGCCCAGATACTTTTGCAGAATGCTGAACAGCTTTTCACCCGGAGCTTTTACCCATCTGCCTGTTTGCGCCGTCGGTGCATCACCCGGAATTTCCCAGTAAGCATCGAACCCTCTGAAGTGGTCAATTCTTACAATATCAACCATCTCGTACAAACTCTCGAATCTCTTTCTCCACCAGAGAAAATCATCCTTCTCCATCACTTTCCATTTATAAAGCGGGTTACCCCAAAGCTGTCCGGTGGGACTAAAATAATCGGGCGGAACTCCGGCAACCGTTTCTAACTTTCCGTTTTCATCAACCGAGAACAGTTCTTTATTTGCCCATAAATCAGAACTATCGTACGCAATGAATATCGGCATATCGCCGATAATTTTTATTCCGTTTTCGTTTGCGTAACCGCGTACTTTCTTCCACTGCCTGAAAAAATTAAACTGAATAAATTTATGATAAAGAATTTCATCGATTAATTTTTCTTTCCATTCGTTCAAAACATTTTCTTCACGATGAACAAGACCTTTTTCCCACTTACTCCATTCGTTACCGTTGTGCGCATCTTTAAGTGCCATAAACAATGCAAAATCTTCCAGCCAGTCTTTGTGCTCTTCGCAAAACTCATCAAACTCTTTTTCCAGTCCGTTTGAGTTTGATTTAAAATTTGAATATGCTTTTTGCAGCAGCGACTTTTTATAATTGATTACTTCACCGTAATCTATTTTAACAGGATTGAACTGCGGGGTTGAAGCCAAATCACCTTCGCTCAAAAATCCTTCTTCTTTTAATTTGTCGGGACTAACTAACAGCGGATTGCCCGCAAAAGCAGAAAAGCATTGATAGGGAGAATCGCCGTAACCGGTAGGACCCAAAGGAAACACCTGCCATAAAGTTTGTCCGGCTTCCTTTAAAAAATCTATAAACTTAAATGCATCATCACCCAAATCGCCTATTCCGTAATTTCCGGGTAATGATGTAGGATGCAATAATATTCCGGCACTTCTTTCAAATTCCATATTCCACCTGCAAAAAAGATAATTGATAAAAACGAATTGGCAAATTTAACAAAAATTACAATCCGAACTGAACCCCGCCGTTTATGCTGATGTAATTCGAGTTGACATCTGTGGTCGAGAATGAATTGAAAATACTGTTAATATCGATAAACAATTTTGGTGCAATTGAAATTAATATTCCCGCACCGATACCGAATCCCAGATGGTTACCCGATAAGCTGATTGTGTTTCCCCCGATGACCTCATCTTCTACCAGTGCGGTCGGAAGAACCGATTCGCTGGTGGTTAAGTGAACACCCAGATAACCGGGGATGTAGAGTTTTATGTCCGATAATGGAAAGTTGTATCTGAAACCCGCCATAAGCGGAACGGTTGTAAACGATAAGTTGTTGTTCGTCCATTTAACGTATCCGACTGATAATGTAACATCGGTAACAGTGCTTGTAGAGTATAACAGCAATGCGGTTGCGCCGAACCCCGTTCCGTACGTATTACCGAAATTGCCGATGCCGATGTTTCCGCTGCCCGTAACATTAAACGAAAATCTGCTCTGTGAATAGAGAGATACATTCAATAAAATTAAAGTGAAAAGAATCAATCCCAACTTTCTCATTCATCCTCCGATAGTTTTTCAATCCGGGATTCATAATAAAAAAAACGTGCATATATAAAAACGAATCTTTTTATACATTTTTTCCACTTCCGCGGTGATTATTTTTTATTCTCGACCCTTTTTTTCGTATGTTTGGCACTAAATTTTTAGGAAAATGAACTGTTTAACTATTTCAACATAAACTAATTTAATTCCTTTTTATTGGATATATCAACAGAAATAATAAAAGTTTTTTTAACGGCTTTAACTCCCATTGGCGAGTTAAGGGCTTCGATACCGTTGGGATTACATTACGAATTACCCGTGTGGCTCGTGTTTGTAGTTTCGGTCATTGGTAATATCATACCGCCTATTTTTATACTCTGGCTGTTCCCGAGAATATCGGAATGGCTGATGGCTCACTCGAAACTGATGAACAGGTTTTTTACATGGCTTTTCGAACGCACACGTAAAAAAGCACACGATAAAATTGAAAAGTACGGCGACCTTGCTCTTATTATATTCGTAGCCATTCCCTTACCGAATACCGGTGCATGGACGGGGGCATTGGCGGCATGGCTCTTCGGCATTCCGATGAAACGCGCGGTGCCTAATATTTTTTACGGGGTCTTAATTGCGGGGGTTATTGTTACGGCAATTACCACCGGACTCATAAACATCTTCTCATAAACTTCCGGGTGAAGGTTTAACCTTTACTGTTAACGCCTTCGTTATAATCCATCCGTTCTTTAGCTATCCTTTTAATGTGATCTGCAATCTTCGGATATTTGTTCAGCACGGCTTCGAATAATTTTCTGTCGAGTCTGTAAAGGTCGCTGTAAGTAATACTCTTAACTGTTGCGGTTCTCGTTCTCCTGTCGGTAAACAAAGCAATCTCCCCGAAAAAATCACCGTCGCTCAAAACGGAAAGCACTTTGCCTCCCTGCACAACTTCAAGTTTACCGCGGATAACAAAATACATCTCGTTTCCAATATCACCCTCTTTGAAAACACATTCATCGGGCACGCAGATTAATGGATGCATAAAAAGAGAAACCTCTTTCAAAAACTCGTCGCTTACGCCTTTGAATAGGGGAATCTTCTCGAGTATTTGTCGTTTTAAATAAAGCGATACTTCATTCTGAAGTCCCATTGGCAGAGTGGATAAAAATGACGATTCGTCAAATCCCAGTTTCTTTTTCCAGATGTAAGCGTAATAATCTCTTATCCTTCTTTGAAGGGTGGTTGGAATGTTCCGGTAGTTTACAAATACTTTTAGCTGCTCGAGATTGTTGTAAAAGCGCGACTTTGCGGGATCGATTTTGGAAAGAATACTTGCAACATTACCGATTATGAAACCGTAAACACCCACACCCACAAGCATTATAAGCATGGCGTAAATGTGCTGTGCATTATTCTGCGGAACAATCTCGCCGTAACCAACAGTATTAAGAGTTTCGGTTACCCAGTAGATTGAATGAATATATCTTGTAACGTTATCCATCTCTGCAGGATACTCTCTTAAAGCAATCCATCCGCATGCCAGCCAGTGTGCAAGAATGAAAAGCCAGTAAACAAAAAAGCCGAGTATCAGGTAGTCGCCGTATTTTAGAACCCGCTGCCTCCATTGATGCATGTACTGCGCAACGCGCAAGAACTTCAGAAGTCTGAAAAATCCGAGTGCCGGAATATTTATAATTGAAAGAAATGGCAGGGCGGCAAGCAAATCTATAATGAACCATCCCTTAAGATATTTTTTTCTGCTTTGAACTTCGTCAGTTAAATCCGTTGAGTCTTCGGTACGAAAATA
>JAJRSV010000111.1 GCA_024278655.1 Bacteroidota bacterium
CAAATTGACGGCAACTATATGGAATAGAAGAATCCATTTTAAATTGCCTGATGGTTTCTTTAAGCAAAAGTAAAATTAAATTTTTGCGATTTAATTGTCAATCGGTGTGAAGCAGCAAGCCGTAATAAATTTTATGTTGTTACATTTTCGAGACGGCATTTTGAATATAAAGAGAAGTGATTAAATTGCTAAGCAAATTTGAAAGCTGATTACTTAATCTATAAAGCGAACCGGTACGGTAATAACATTACTCCTTTAAATCGACCCATTTCCCTTTTGTCAGAGTTTCCAAATCGGCAGGGTTTAGCTGAAAAACGGCGAAAGGCGTACCGGCTGCTGCCCATATTATCCCGTACTTTTTAAGATCAGGATTTAAAATTGTGTATAAGGATTCGTTGTGTCCCACAGGCGGAACCCCACCTATTGCATAACCGACTTTCTCTTTAACATACCTGCCGTCCGCTTTACCGATTTTCAAACCTGTTGATGTTTCAATTTTCTTTACATCAATGCGGTTAGAGCCGGATGCAATTACAAGTACCGGCTTGTCTGTTTCTGTGTTTCTGAACACAATCGATTTGGCAATCTGCGATACGGTACAACCGATGCTTTCAGCCGCCTCTTGTGCGGTTCTTGTTGAACCGGGAAGCTCTTTAACATCGAACGGGAAACCGTTGTCTGTTAAAAATTCCTGAACACGTTTTGCACTGTTTCTCATTTCGGAAGACATAATTTTATTCCTGTTATTTTAACGTTCCACATTTGCAACTGCGAAAAGCAAAGTGTGGATGGAATTAAACTTTCCGCAGCGCAAGCGAAAGTAATAGATGAATTAATATTTATCCCGGCATCTGCATCAATTCAGACACTTCAATCGTGCCGCCGATATCGAGAAACGGGCAAGCTTTTGCAACCGACAGTGCCGCTTCCATTGAATCAGCTTTAATTATTGTGAAACCGGACATAGAAGTTGTACTCCCCGTAGTTACGGTACCATCCGGGTTTACAGTTCTTGTGTCCTTAAACGGATTGGCAGGACTAACTGCCGAGTCGCCTAACGATTTCAACCAATCCATATATTTCGAAAAATGTTTCTTTCCCTCTTCCGGATTCGATGGCTGATCGCCGCCAAGATAAGTAATTACGTATTGAGACATTTCCTGCTCCTTATTTTAATAATATACTCTGTTAATAAATATAACGAAGTTATAACACAGATTTTGCGGTGTGAAGAATTATTTTTTGATGAGCAGAATATTATCTATTCTATAATGCTTATACCTGTTACATTAATATACATGGGACCGCCATCAACCGGATAACCATCAATAAGGTTCCCGGTAATTCTCACTTTTTTATTTTCATAGGAGTTTAAATCGACGGATGAGCCGGTTAAAGCGTATAAATGTTTACCGCTTGAATCAGCGAGTGTATGTGTGCCGTACATCCAGGTAGACATTTCGATTTTATGTACTACACCAACGGCAGTTACTGTATTATCTGAGTTTACACTTGTATCGCAACCGAAAAGTAACAGACTAAATACAAATAAAAAGAATGCGTGTTTCATTGCTCAGACCATTAAATTAATTACAATATTACATTTTTAAAATAAGCGCTGCAATACGCGCAATTAATTTAATTGCTGTCTCTTAAAAAATCAGCATCAATATTTTATAATCACAAAACAAAAACGTTTTCATATTAAACGGGGATATCCCCGACTCAATAACATCACACGACAAAAACCGATGCTAAAGTAAATAAACTCTGCTGCTTAAATAAATTCCTACAATCATTTGTTGTATAGGATATTTTACCATTTAAAATTGTTCGGAATTATCTGTGCAGCCAGTAATAAATGTTTTTTATCTTCTGAAGATAAATCGCGCATCACTTTTTTAAATACATCCATCGAAATTTTTCCTGCAGGGACCAATGCCCTGGCATCATTCCAGACGGTTAACAGCACTTTACCACAATGTGTATTCGTTGTAAGATAAGGTTTCTTATTCAATACCATCATCCTAAAGTGATCGGTTAAATTTGCAAGCCACCATTGTGCAACCAATTCTTTTGTTATTTCATCCGGCGGTGTTGCCATTTTGGAAAGCAGCGGTAAACTTGCCCTGTATTTATAACCCTGCATATCGCTGTTTGTAACCGTTATAAGTTTTTTATTCTCTCCGTTTTCATAACTAAACCAAATAGTTGGATTACTTTTCGAACCTGATAAACTCTCTCCGTTTTCATCAAGTATCTTGAATTTAAATTCATTATCTTCATTCATCGTCATAAATGAATTTAAGCGTTCCGCAACAACTTTTGCTCTTACAGTGCAACTTTTATTTCCGTTTTCATCCGTATAACCGTTACTGGTTCTCAAATAAAAGACAATGCTTTCATCACAGGAAACGGCACCGTGCTTGTGACCGCAATTATCCATACCGCAGTTAAATCCTAATGTACAGCTATTTCTATCTTCACATTTTCTACAATGAAAATCCTCGCATCCATCAATTGCAGAAGATTTGTACATTCCCATTGTAGTAGTTTGTGACATGAGTTCCGCAGTAAAAAAGAATATTACAATCACAATTAACATGGCAAATGCATTTGCTAATTTAATATTGATAATCATTTTGATACCCAGACATTTATTAAAGTTTAAGATATACTTAATCTAGCGTATTGACTATAAGCGATTACATATGTGATTTCTTTTCAACCTGCGTCATTCCGTAGTGTGTAATATTCATTATATGCTGCATGGCACCAACAACCATACAATACGATTCTTCTATGTCTCCGCCTGTAGTAGGTTTTGCTACAATCATCCTCTGACCTTGCAAGACTCCTGTAAATGTCCATCCCTTTCCGGGTAAAATCTGTTTGGTTTCTATTCCGTCACTGCCATGATGGTAAACCGTTACATCATAACTTTTGTCTGTCATATTATGCACCATTATTTGACCGTGCAATGCCGATGAATTGTTGCAAACCGAATAAGCTAATCCTTTCGGACAAACTATTGGCTGTTCTTTTTGGGAGATTTCATTTTTGGATTGTTCCTCTTTTCCGTTACAACCTGCAACTAAAAAAGATAAAGCAACAAACAGAACCCCTGTAAACACAAAACGAAGGTTTTTCATGATTACCTCTGATTAATTAATGATTTAAGCACTTCCCCTTTTTTGTTTCGGATATTATTTTAAATTTATTTCCGTTATATCATTCCCTACGTTGTTCTTCCTTTACAAGAGGTTCCATTTTAAATATTTCCGTTGCCCTCAAGAACAAGCGGTTTTTTATATGATATTCGGATACAAGTGTTATATAATTAATTTTGGTTCTTTCGGAAAAAGAATAAAATTAAACTATTATTATTGGTAGTTATTAAAGTAGTCTATTTATCGAATTTCAGCAGAATCTTAACAATCTCCGGTCTGCTGACGGTTCGGACGGGCGGACCCCAGCCGCCGACTCCGCAGGATACGTAGAAATGCGTACCGTCTTTTTGTTTGTATCCCCAGCTTAATTCGTAAACTGCTTTTGTTATAAAGTTGAACGGGAAAAGCTGTCCGTGATGCGTGTGACCCGATAGCTGCAAATCAATTCCGTTATCTACTGCCTGTTCGAGTTTGAAAGGTTGATGGTCTAAAAGAATAACCGGAAGTGAATCATCAATATTCTTCACAATTTCATTTAAAGGTTTTCTGCTTTGCCGGGTAAACTGCTTAATGGAAAGGTCTTCCCTTCCCGCAACGTAAAAGCTGTTATCAATTAACACCGCTTTGTCATTCAACAGACGGATGTTATGTTCTTTAAGATATTTCTTCGCTTCGGTTACTCCGCCTATGTATTCGTGGTTACCGGTAACTGCGTAAACGCCGTAATGTGCTTTCAGCTTTTTTAATACTTCACCTACGTTGTTTTCAATTACTGGTCTTATGTCTTCATCGATAATATCTCCGGGAATTAATATTATATCGGGATTAAGCGAGTTTACTTTACTCACAACTTTTTTAAGGAAACCGTTTCGGTTAATCGTACCGAGATGCAGGTCCGAAAGCATAACAACATTAAGTTCTTTAAGCCTTCCCGCATTCTTTTTAATTCTTAACTCATACTTTTTTATTACCGGGAAAAGCGTGTTTATATATCCCGCTGCAACCACAACAAAAGCAACAAGCATAACTGCAGCGGCTGTATAAATTTTTGCTTTGAATATGTTTTGAGTAATGAACGAAGGAAATATTCCGGTAAAGTAATTCAGCAGTCGTAAAAAATCTATTAGTACCAATTGCAAAAAGATGTAAACCATAAAAGCCATCCACACTGAACCAATCCAAATCAATAAAGTTGAAAAAGGATTTACGGAAATGCGCTCGATAACTCTTCCTGTTAAAAAAGCCGAAGCGAAGAAGAGAACAATCACAATCAAATAAATTCTAAGTGGTGAATCATCCGGCAGTACGTCCAGTCCGCGCCTGATGATATAATAGTTAATCGAATAGTTTACGGTTAATACAATTGAAAAGAAGATGACAAAGTTGAGGAGTTTCATGCCGATTTATTTCCGTCCGAAAATTATCTACTGCTGTTAATCAAAAATTTCAATCCAAAATATAACAAAGTTTAAGATGCCTCCGGAAAAGAAAAAGCACTTAATGCTCAGGAGCAAATAGACCGCAGGTCATTCAGCAAATTAACAAAAGCTTTACCCTTCCTTAATAATTTCTTGACGTTGGAAATCTAACTTGGCTACCGAAAATGAGAGCAAAATTAATTTACATCATTCAGGAGTGCGAGATGAAAAAAGTTACTTTACTCCGGGTATCCAGGCGTAGGAGCAATTGGATATCAGGATTATTTTTAATCTTCCTTTTTCTGTTTCTTCTTTCAACGGGCGAAGTTCTTTCTCAGACAACAGGTTCAATCCGGGGAAAAATAGTCGATTCAGAAACC
>JAJRSV010000112.1 GCA_024278655.1 Bacteroidota bacterium
AGACTAAATATTCTGACAGAAGAAACAAACAGGATGTGAGTGCCAGCTTTTAATCAATTTCCGTTCACTTTAGCGAACGGATTAAAATAAATCTTCCACCCAAAAGGGGCTTTAGCCCAAACACATCGCCGCATTTCGGCTGAAGCCGCATTGGTTAGGTGTCATTAGTTTTTAGTTATGCTCTCTATTAACTTCTTGTTTGGGTGCTTCAATGGATAACTCTTAAACGGTTACACATTTTTATTTTTTGCCACAGCAATTCGTATCTGGGCATACGTTACGTTCGAAGGCAGCCGCTCTTTCAACTCTTTTAATTTGTTGTAACCTTTCTCAATTTCCGTAAGGATTTGTTTATAAACCTCCGCATCAAACAGATGTTCAATGTCACATTCCGGTTCGTAATCGAGTATCGATTCTATCTGCATAGAGACAACCGCCTCGGAGAGTTTCCTCAATTGTGCAATCTCGTTTAAGCTGTATTTTTTTTGAAGAAGGTCGTAAGTAGCTTTTATATTCTGCGGTATGGTGCGGCTTTGCCTGCCCGGTTTAACTTTCCCTTTTTTCACATAACTGTTAACCGCTTCCAGTAAATCGTTACCGATTTTATTGAACATCCTTACATTAAAACCTTCAATTGCCAGCATTTCGGCACGGGTTTTAGGTTTTGCTTTTGCTACCTTTTTCAGAACACTATCGGGACAAAGCAGATACGGTGTTTGCAAAAACCTATCCGACGCCTGTTTGCGAAGCTCACGCAGTGTATGATACAATTCCAAATCCGGTTCGTATTCCGGCGGTTTCTCATCAAAATCGAACAGCGGTTTTGTTTTTTCGAACCCCTTGCCCGAAAGCTCAACGATTCTATGCTTGCCAGCGAGACGCAATATTAATTTTTGTGATATAAGATTTTGAAGAACGATATTGATTTCACTTTTACTGAAATTAGCACCGGCACTGAATGTAGTGAACTTTGCGAAGCTGTCTTTTTCTCTTTCTCCCAAAAGTATTTTTATAACCGCACTTTCCGGCAAAGGATTACCTGCTTCGGCAAGTGTTTTTAAAATCAGCTCAGCTAAATACTCCGACGTCGAATCTGAAATCTTTTCGCTTGTAGTACAATTGTCGCACTTTCCGCAAACGTAATTGTTCAGGTTTTCGCCGAAGTAATTAAGTATGTAACGGAACCTGCATTCTTTCGTGTAAACGAAGTCAATCATCTTATCGAGTTTTCGCGCAGCGTTTAGATAACTTTCGTTTAACTTTTTATAATTTAATATTAAACGGTCGGTTTCGGTCCGGGGTGCCGTGAGTATAACCGTTTCTTTATCGATTGACGGTCTGAATAAAATTAAACCGAGATTATCGAGAGTTACCAGCAACTCGTGCATTGCTTCTTCGGATAAACCGAGTTTGGAAGCAAAGTCCGGAATAGACACTTTAACCTGCTCCGTAAAAATTTGATTTGAGTATTCCCGTACGAGCACGAGTAAAATGTTCTTCAGTTCCTCATTCGATGTTCGCTTGATAAAAGTCTTTAGCTTCGATTTATCGGCAATAATTCTTATTGTATCTTTCTTCTCAAACTCCGAAACTCTGCGGATATATCCGGCACCTTCAAGATACTTGAGAGATGCATGAAGCAATCCTCTCGTAACTTGCTGTCCCGCATAATTCGAGATATACTCGTTGTCAATTATCAGTTCATTTTCGGGCATACTACCGACAGCTACCTGGTTAAAGTCGTTAATGGCGTTATAAATTTTCTGAATCAGGTCTTTAGTGGGATGCGATGTTGAAATAAAATAGTTCTGTATTTGTATATCGTTATCTTCGTGCAGAAGATAAATGTACGATTCCTTTCCGTCTCTTCCCGCTCTGCCGATTTCCTGGTAATAATTTTCGATTGAACCCGGAGTATTGTAATGAATTATTAATCGTATGTCCTTTTTATCGATGCCCATTCCGAATGCATTTGTCGCTGCAATAACCCTCAGTCTTCCGTTTATAAAATCATCCTGAACTTTCCTTCTTTCGATGGAAGATAGTCCTGCATGATAATAAGCGCAGTTTATTCCTTTCATCAACAAATATTGGCTTATCTCCTCGGCTTTCTTTCTGGATGAAGTGTAAACGATAGCAGGTCCTTTTATGTTGAACAGAAGCTCGTAAGTTTTAGCATTTTTATTAACATCGATTTCTACATTAAGATGAAGATTTTCCCTTTCGAAACCTCTTACATAAATTGCAGGCTCTTTTAACTGAAGCTGCTCAATAATATCCTGCACTACTTCGGGAGTAGCAGTTGCTGTGAAGGCAGATATTTTTTTGATTGAACAGTAATCGATAAACTCTTTAATCTTCGTATAGCTCGGTCTGAAGTTATGTCCCCACTCGCTTATGCAGTGTGCTTCATCCACAAACAAATAGTTCGGGTTCAGGTTGTTCAGCTTATCGGCAAACTTTTTGTTCTCGAGTCTTTCTGGAGCAACATAAAGCAGTTTTATTTGTCCGTATGAAATTTTGTTTAGCACTTCTTCCGCTTCGGTGTAAGTCATTGTGCTGTTAATAAAAGCTGCAACTTCTTTTTCTTTATTCAGATTATCCACCTGGTCTTTCATCAAAGCAATAAGCGGCGAGATAACAATAGAAAAATTATCGGAGATGAGTGCGGGCAATTGATAACAGAGCGATTTTCCGGCGCCGGTCGGCAGTACCGCCACAACCTGTTTATCGTCAAGAATCGATTTTATTATCTCTTCCTGTGCAGTACGAAACGAATCGTAACCGAAGTATTCTTTTAAGGCGCTTAAAATGTCTTTCAATTCAGCAGTCTGATGTTTAGATTTGATTATTATTCAATTAAATTTAAAACCTGTAACAAGAAAATTATTTTAATAAATTAAAACTTAAAATAACAGAAATTTTTCACAATTAATTCACTCGGCAATAAATCAAATCCGCATTGTGAATATTCCGCATTATAAATAAATCAACAGGCATAAAATGTTCAGGAAGTTTACCCTCTACTTACTTTTACTTTTTACCGTTTTATTAAACGCGCAAACAAATTATACAGACCAGCTTAAAGAAAATTCAATCTTTTCGCAAGCCCCCGAAGAAGTTAAGAGTACAAAACCGTTTATGCGTGAATGGTGGTTCTACGAGCAGCGCGCATATCCCGATGACTACATTCCGGAAGGAGCTTACGAAAGAGCGATTCAGCAACGGGATGAATTGCGCCTGTTAAATAGCGATGCATCTGTTGATATTAACTGGGTGAGTTTGGGTCCGACCCCGGGAGAATATTTTAATTACGGAAACATCTCTTCGAGAATTGTAACCGGCGCATTCGATCCGGTGAATCCGGATATTATTTATGTGGGACCCGCAAACGGCGGAGTCTGGAAATCGACCGATGCAGGAGTTACATGGAGACCACTTACCGATTACGAAGAATCGCTGGCGATGGGTTCTATTGCAATCGATCCTACCAACACGAACATTATTTACGCGGGAACCGGCGAAGCGACTTACAGCGGTGCATCTTATTACGGCAGAGGTCTGTTGAAATCGACCGACGGAGGAAATACCTGGACGCGTATAACTAACGGACTGCCAAACTCAACATATTTTTCGCGATTGAAGATACGTCCCGGTCGTTCGAACGACCTGCTTGCAGCTTTGGCAAATAGCGGACTCTACAGAAGCACCGATGCCGGTTTAAGCTGGTTTCAGGTTGTAAGCGGCGGTGTGCAGGATGTTGTTTTTACTCCCACGGGCGATACGGTTTTTGCTCTCGGCGGAAGCATCGGATTGAAGCGTTCGATTGACGGTGGTGCTACCTGGGTTTCGTACGGTTCGGGTTTGGGAAGCGGAACCAGAGCGCATTTCGATTTATGTCTTTCATCTCCGAATGTTATGTATGCGGCTATTTTTGGTACGGGAGAAGTGTTCTTATATAAATCGACCGATTACGGAACCAACTGGTTTAGTTTGCCGCGGAGTGCCGACTTTAAAAACCTGGACGGACAGGCATGGTACGATTTGTACTGCAGAGTTAGTCCTACCAATCCCAACGTAGCTTATGTAGGTACAATCGATATATTCAGAACTCAGGACGGAACGAACTTTATTAATATTACAAGCGGGTACTCGGGTGGTTCTGTTCATGTCGATCAGCATTATCTGTTTTTCCACCCCCACAACTCCAATTACTTTTTTGCCTGTAACGACGGCGGAATTTATAAATCCACTAACGGTGGAGATTCGTTCATAAATATGAATGAGAATTTAACCCTGACCCAGTTTTACAGAATAAAAGCCAGCCCTTTCGATCCGGGAAGAATTTTAGGCGGAACGCAGGATAACGGAACGCAGCAAACTCTGGCTACGCTTAACTGGTCGGCTGTGTACGGGGGAGACGGCGGCGAAGTTGCTTTCAATCCTTTCGATCGTAATTATATTATCGGAGAAACTCAATTTGGTGGGCTGTTCAGGACTGCTAATGGCGGTGTAAATTGGGTTCAGGCAAGAACCGGAATTAATATGAACGAAAATGCCGCCTGGGTTGCACCGATTATCGTCCATCCAACTCAATCGGGAACTTTTTTTGTTGCACGGCAGAAAGTTTACAAATCTACTAACAACGGAGCTTCGTGGACAGCTATTTCAGGTAATATTAATAATGCATCCGCTGTAAGGGAAATGGCGATAAGCTCAACCAATCCGGCAGTGATGTATGCAACAACGGGCAGCAGAATATTTCTTTCCACTAACGAAGGTGTAACGTGGACGGAGAAAACAAGCGGACTGCCCAGCAAGGTAATCTCTTCGGTTTATGTTCATCCCGACGATGAGAATATAGTTTACGTGACTATGTCCGGCTTCGGATCATCTAAAGTTTTTAAATCTACCGACCAGGGCGATAACTGGATTGATTTAAACGGCAACCTGCCCGATGCACCGGTTAACGACATTTTTATTTATACCGAAGACCCCGCACATCCGAATACATATTTTGTTGCTACAGACATTGGTGTTTTTATAAGTCAGGATGACGGTGGAAGATGGTTCGAACTGCCAAACGGTTTGCCGAACACGGTTATTCTTCATCTCGATTATTCGCCCGATACAAAAATGCTGCGCGCCGGTACTCACGGCAGAGGAGTGTTCGAAGCGTTTATCGATCTTTCAATTCCGGTGGAACTTACTTCGTTCACAGCTTCGGTTGATGATAAGAAAGTTACACTTAGCTGGACGACTTCTACCGAAACCAATAATCTCGGTTTTGAGGTTGAAAGAAAGCTGAAGAACCAGAACTGGAAACGGATTGCTTTTGTTGAAGGAAACGGAACAAGCACCGAAGAGCATTCATACGGTTACGTTGATGATTATTCGATGTTTCCTTACGAAGGCGGGGTAATCTATCGTTTGAAGCAGGTTGATTACGACGGAACTTTCGATTATTCAAAGCAGGTTATGGTTGATATTCAATTTATGCCCGATGAATATTATGTTTCGCAAAATTATCCGAACCCGTTCAATCCTTCAACAACAATTGAATATACGCTTCCGGTAAAGAGCAACGTACGCATTGCAGTTTACAATTCTATCGGGCAGAAGGTAAGCGAACTTGTAAACGATTTGCAGAATGCGGGAACTCATCAGGTTGTATGGGACGCATCGGGATTCTCATCCGGAATTTATTTTTACTCATTCGAGGTAATGAACGAAAGCGGTAAAAGCATTGTAAGCGAAATGAAGAAAATAGTTTTAATGAAGTGAGAGGTGACATATCGAAACGAAAATTAATTTACAAATACTTGCGGATAATTAATGAGTGCAATTCAGACTGATTCACTTTCGAAGACTTACGTTTCTTCATTCGGTAAGAAAAAGGTTGATGCTTTAATCGATTTATCTATAAGTATTGATGAAGGAACGATTTTCGGTTTGCTCGGTCCCAACGGTGCCGGCAAAACCACACTCATAAAGCTTTTACTTCAGATAATTTTTCCTACTTCGGGCAGGGCACAAATACTCGGAAGCGACGTAAATAATTACAAAATCAAAAACAGGGTCGGTTACCTGCCGGAGAATCACAAATATCCTCCGTATTTAAGCGGCGGCGATGTGCTTAAATTTTTCGGAAAGTTAAGCGGTATTGACGGAACCACGCTTGATAAAAGAATAGATGAACTGTTGGAACTTGTCAATCTTTCGAAATGGAAGAAAACGAAAGTACGTGCGTACTCAAAAGGAATGATGCAGCGGCTTGGGCTTGCGCAGGCACTCATCAACGATCCGGACCTTATTTTTCTCGATGAACCGACTGACGGTGTAGATCCGATAGGGAGAAAAGAGATACGGGATATTCTGCTAGAATTAAAATCGCGCTCGAAGACAATCTTCTTAAACAGCCATCTTCTTTCCGAAGTGGAAATGATTACAGACAGAGTCGGCATTTTAAATAAAGGTAAGTTGATAAGGGAAGGCACGGTTGAAGAGTTAACGGAAAGAAAAGAAGAATATAAAATTATAATCGATGACCAATACGATTTATCGGAAAAATATTCCGACTCTAACATAAATATAACTCACATAAGCAACGGGGAATTCAACGTAAAAGTTGATGACATTCGAACTCTGAATTTATTAATCGATAAGATACGCAGTGAGGGAATTCTGATTAAAGAAATAAAGATGCAAAAAAGCACACTCGAAGATATGTTCATTTCGCTTATAACCGGTGAAGAAAACAAGGGGGAAGAGAAATGAAAAAGCTTTGGGTTATAATTTTATATACACTCCGCGAAGCAATGGCAAGAAAAGTATTTATCTTTTTTGCGGCTATCACTTTTTTTGTAATCATCGGTTTAGCGTTGATTATGTCATTTATAGATACGGAAATGCTTACTTCCAATTTATTGCAAAATTCCGGTAACCAAATTTTATCGAATGCGGCAAGTATGCTTCAGCTCGCATTTGTAACTCCTATTGCTGTGCTGGGACTTCTGCTTGCAATATTTGCAGGTGCTAATTTCATTCCTATCATGCTCGAAAAAGGGAATATCGATTTGTTACTATCCAAGCCGGTATCGAGAACGCAATTATTATTAGGAAAGTATTTCGGCGTACTTCTATTTGTTTTCATTAATATATTTATCCTGGTTTTCGGTGTTTGGTTTATCATTTCCATTAAGTTTAACCAATGGAACCCCGGATTCCTGTCGGTTGCATTGGTTATTACATTTACGTTTGCGGTTCTTTACGCCTTAATTGTTTTATTGAATGTTACTACCAAAAGTTCGGTGCTCGGTATGATGGTAGCTTACCTGATATATCTTATATTGAGTCCGGTACTTGGCACTTACTACGAACGTCTCAGATTCGGCTTCGAAAACGGTATTGCCAAAACGGTTCTCGACGGACTTTACTATATTATACCGCAAACATCCGAGTTAATGGGTCCGGTATTGGTAGCGGCGGCGGGCGGTGCGGCATTAGAGAGTTACAGACCTGTTATAGTTTCGTTTTTATTTATAATTTTCATGCTCGGTTTTTCAATTTTTTTGTTCAACAGAAAAGATTTTTAATTTACAATTCAATTCCGGAATAAGGACAGTATATGCCTGAAAACAAATTAAAGTTAGAAGATTTATTAGGAACAGCACAAGCAATCGACGAGTCGGGGAGGGTTTCGAAAGTTGCTATTATAGGTGCGGGTGTTATGGGTCGTGGAATCGGTCAGAGCATTGCCTCTGCCGGTATGGATGTTATTATGGTGGAAAAGGATGATGCGAATGTACAAAAAGCAAAGGATGCTTTAACAGAATTTATAGACAACGAAATTAAGCGCTGGGCAATGACGAACTCAGAAAAGCGTGCTATCTTCAGCAGGATAAAGTGGGAAACTACTTTCGAACATATTAAAGATTGCGATCTGGTTATTGAAGCGGTTCCCGAAGATTTCGATTTAAAAGTCAGCATTTTTAAAGAGATAGACAAGCTTGCCAAAAAGGACAGCATATTCGTTTCGAACACATCGACGTTGAGCTTAACCAAACTTGCCGAAGCAACCAGCCGACCCGATAAGGTTATAGGAATGCACTTTTTAAATCCCGTTCCAAAAGTCCCGCTTGTAGAAGTAATAAAGTCCATTCATACATCGAATGAGACGGTTAAGATAATTAAGGAATTTGCAAAAACAATCGGTAAAACACCTGTAGAGGTTTACGAGTATCCCGGCTATGTAACAACCCGTGCAATAGTACCTCTGCTTAACGAAGCAATGTACATTTTACTCGAAGGTGTTGCCACGGCAAAGGATATCGATACTGCGATGAAGCTCGGTTATAACTTTCAGTACGGTCCGCTCGAAATGGCTGATATGATGGGACTGGACGAAGTGTTAACCTGGATGGAAACATTATGGAAAACATTGGGTGAACCCCGTTACCGTGCCTGTCCGATTTTAAGGAAGCTGGTTCGTGAAAGAAAACTCGGTAAAAAAACGGGCGAAGGTTTTTACAAGTACGATCAGCACGGAAACATAATTGATTAATTTAAGCAGGGATAATTAATGAGAGTTTTAGTTTTAAACAGCGGAAGTTCGTCAATAAAATATCAGTTTATCGATACGGATAAAAAAACTGCGTTGGCAAAAGGATTGGTCGAACGAATAGGTATGTCGGCTGCGGTTTTAACTCACGAAAGATACGACGGCGATAAAATTAAAGTAGCCGGCGAAATTTTAGACCACGCTATGGCTTTGGAGTATGTGCTCGGTGTAATGTTAAGTAAAAACCATGGAGTGATAGATCAGAAGGAAGATATTGAAGCGGTAGGGCACAGGGTTGTACACGGCGGCGAAACATTTTCCGATTCGGTTCTGATAACCGATGAAGTAATAAGTGTACTGCAGGAAAACATAGAACTTGCACCGCTTCATAACCCGCCGAACATAAAAGGCATTCAGGCGTGCAAACGGATATTGCCGCACGCTCCGCAGGTCGGGGTTTTCGATACGGCGTTTCATGTTAAGATGCCACCCAAAGCTTACCTTTACGGCATCCCTTACGATTTGTATAAGAAGTATAAAATAAGAAGATACGGATTCCACGGAACTTCGCATTTGTACGTTTCGCAAAGGGCGGCTGAAATTTTAGGTAAGGATATTAGCGAACTGAAAGTAATCACCGCACATCTCGGTAACGGCTGCAGCATGGCTGCGATAAATCATGGTCAGTCGATTGACACAACAATGGGCTTCACGCCGCTGGAAGGCTTGCTGATGGGCACAAGAAGCGGTGACATTGATCCTTCGCTGATTCTTTATATAATGGGCAAGGAAGGGCTCTCGCTGCACGAAGCCGCAACGCTGTTAAATAAGCACAGCGGACTTATAGGAATAAGCGGTGAAAGCAGCGATATGAGAGAAATCTTAAGTGCTATGAAAGAAGATCACGAACGTGCTCGTTACGCTTTTGAAGTTTTCTGCTACAGGATAAAAAAATATACCGGAGCATATACCGCTGCAATGGGTGGTTTGGATGCGCTCGTGTTTACCGGCGGAATAGGCGAGAACGCTGTAGAAGTTAGGGAAGAGGTTTGCAGCGATATGGAATATCTGGGCATCGAACTGGATAAGGAAAGAAACAACGCAAACGAAGAACTAATTTCTACTGATGCGTCTAAAGTTAAGGTCTTGCGTATTCCGACAAATGAAGAGTTGGTTATAGCACTCGATACGAGTAAAATAGTTGCTGAAAAGGTTCAGGCATCCTGATAGTTTTTCTTCTTACTTTTACACATTACTGAAATAAACTTGAGGTTAATATGGAATCGGGTTTAAAAGGTAAAACCGTATTGGTTACGGCATCGAGTAAAGGAATTGGAAAAGCAGTTGCCGAAGCATTTGCTGCCGAAGGTTGCCAGGTTGCAATTTGCTCAAGAACAAGAGACGATTTGATAAACACTGCTAAGGAGATTAAAGCGAAGTACGATGTTGATCCTTTATGGTGTGTTTGCGATTTGAACAAACAATCCGATATTGAAAGCACATATAACGCAGTTATAAAAGAGTACGGTTCGGTTGATGTATTGGTTAATAACTGCGGCGGTCCGTCGCCCGGTTATTTTACAGATATAGATGAAAACGACTGGAACCTTGCTTACGAACAGATTTTGTTAAGTGTGGTCAGGTTGTCAAGATTGGTTCTGCCCGATATGATAAAAAAGAACTGGGGTAGAATTGTCAACATAACTTCCATTTCGGTAAAGCAGCCGATTGATAATCTTATTCTTTCAAACTCGTTAAGAGCAGGCGTAACGGGATTTGCAAAATCATTAAGCAATGAAGTAGCAAAATATAACATTACAGTTAATAATGTCGCTCCCGGAATGACGCTTACACACCGGCTTTACGAACTTGCAGTTGTAAGAGCTAAAGAACAGGGAACTTCCCACGAAGAAATTTTAACTCAAATGGCTAAAAGTATTCCTATGAACCGTCTTGCCGGACCTGAAGAAATTGCATCGGTGGTTCTGTTTCTTGCTTCCAAACTTGCAAGTTACGTTACCGGCACAACAATTCAGGTTGACGGCGGTTATATAAAAGGATTATTTTAATTCCGGGAATTATTTTCTTACTTAATTCACAATAATATTTAATCACTTTCCTCATAAACAGAGGACACAATGAAACACCAAATCGAACTATCAATTCCTCCCGATAAAATTACGGATGAAAATTATCTTCATCTTAAAGCGGCGTTAAAATTAAAAATTGATGTTAACGAAATAACTGCGGTTGTTTTTAAACGAAGATCGGTTGATGCACGTAAAAGACCCGTGTTCAGATTATTGGTTGATGTTTACGTAAACGAAAAACCCGCAAGCTATATAAAAGAGTACGAATATCATCCGGTTGAATCGAAAAAGAAAGTGTTGATAATCGGTTCAGGTCCCGGCGGATTGTTTGCCGCATTAAGATTAATTGAACTCGGAATAAAACCCGTTGTTATTGAAAGAGGAAAAGATGTAAAAGAAAGAAGAAAAGATTTGCGGGAACTGCAGCAGCATCACAAGGTTAATCCCGATTCAAACTATTGTTTTGGTGAAGGTGGTGCAGGAGCTTACAGCGACGGAAAGCTTTACACACGTTCGGTTAAACGAGGGAACGTAAGGAAAGTGCTGGAAGTACTTGTTCAGCATGGAGCGGCTAACGATATTCTCATCGATGCTCATCCGCATATCGGTTCGAACAAGCTGCCGAAAGTTGTTGCAGGTATAAGAGAAACAATTCTTAAAAACGGTGGCGAAATTCATTTCAACTCGAAGGTTACCGATTTTATAATCGAAACGAACCGGATTAAAGGCGTTGTTGTAAATGATAAAGATGAATTCATCGGCGATGCTGTGCTGCTTGCAACAGGTCATTCGGCAAGGGATATTTACTATCTTCTGCACAAGCATAAAATAAAATTGGAACCGAAACCATTTGCAATGGGAGTTAGAATAGAACACCCGCAGCCGTTGATAAATGAAATTCAGTATCATAAATACAAAAGTAAGAACCTTCCCGCCGCATCCTACAATCTATCCTGTAAGGTTGATGAAAGGGGAGTTTATTCGTTTTGTATGTGTCCCGGTGGAATAATTGTTCCCGCGGCAACCGCTCCGGGTGAAATTGTAGTAAACGGGATGTCTCTTTCACGCAGGGACTCGCCGTTTGCAAACTCTGGTCTCGTTGTTTCTGTTAATGAAAAAGACTGGAAAGAGTTTGAACCTGAGTATCCGTTCGGAGGATTGAAACTGCAGCAGCAGTTGGAACAGCTATCTTTCCGGTTAGCCAACAATACACAATCAGCACCGGCTCAACGCGTAACCGATTTTATTGAGGGAAAGTTTTCGCAAACACTGCCTCCGAGTTCGTACATTCCCGGACTCACTTCTGTCCGTCTCGATGAACAACTCCCCGGATTTATTATAAAGGGATTAAAAAAAGCGATACGGATTTTTAACAGAAAGATGAAAGGTTACTACACTAACGAAGCAATTTTGGTTGCAGCAGAAACAAGAACCAGCTCGCCGGTAAGAATCCCGCGCGATAAAGAAACATTAATGCATATCGAAACCGAAGCTCTCTTCCCCTGCGGCGAAGGCGCCGGATATGCAGGCGGAATAGTTTCGGCAGCAATCGACGGAGAAAACTGTGCGAATGCTGTTTATAATTATGTGAAGGGATGAAAGAAAGATTAAAGATAAAAGTAAAAAGACAAAAGTTGTTTTATTGAATGTTTAATTCTAAGTGAGAGCGGACATCCACGCTTGTGTTTATCACTTACCGTCACTTTTAAAGACTGTGTTAAAAATGTGAATTTAAAGCGGTAGATCAGTCGTCCCGCTAGGACTAAAATATCTTCGGTTCGTTTTTTTATTCTAATTTCACATTGTCCCTGTGGGGACAATCATTTTCAAGGAGGACGAACCTATAATAAAAAATATCCCGAAGATATGTTCCTTAATAGCCCGACAGCTTTGTTGTAATTAAAAATTTAAAAAACCATTTCCCCTCCTCGCCGAGGAGGGGTCGACTTTAGTCGGGGGTGGTGTGCTTGCACAAGCTTGATGCAAACACAATACCTGTTAACAAGATTATAGCTATTTCGGTAAACCACCCCGATTCCAACTAAAGTCGGAATCTGCCCCTCCTTGCGAAGGAGGGGCAAAATGTATTTTTAATTTCAGATGCGTTTACTTTAGCAAAATCATTTTGATAACATCGCTGTAAACTTTATTCGAAGCAGTTGACTGCGCCGTCATCTTTACGTAATAAATTCCCGATGCTAAATTTTGTGCGTTCCATACCTGTTCATAATTCCCGGCTGATATAATCCCCTGCGTTAACGTATCCATTGTATTACCGATTAAATCGTAAACTATTATGCTTACATCACTGTTTTCCGGTACCGTGTATCTTATCGTCGTGCTTGGGTTAAAAGGATTCGGGTAGTTCTGCTCCAGTTTATATTCAAGCGGAAATTGTGTGCCTTCCACTCCTGTTGGGTTTGGAGTTTTAGCAGAGTCTTCATTGCTGTAATCGGACACAACCTGTTCGATGTAACCGAAAACTCTGTAATAATAAAGTGTATTCGGTTCAACCGATTGATCGTTGTATGTAGTAACGTTTTCACCTACCGAATCTATCAGCGCATAGTTACCTCCTACACCTGTTTTTCTTTCAATCTTATAACCTTCTTCCTGAGCATCATTGTCAGTCCAGGTAAGCAAGACTTCATTCGGTCCTGTTGCAGTTGCAATCAGGTTAGTCGGTGCTTCAACGGTTCTTAAAGGAGTAGTAACAGTAAACTCATTGCTGTAACCGGAAGAATCGGATGCATTGAAAGCTTTAACACGGTATGTATAAGTAGTGCTGTCAATAACCGTCCAGTCTGTAAATGCAGCTTCATCGGCTCCCGTAGTGCCCACAACCTGGTAGTTGCCGTTCCCGGTTTTTCTTTCGATAATAAATCCACTTTCATTATCCGAATTATCTGTCCACCACAAATCAACAATTACATCGGGTGGAACGCCAGGAGTTATACTTGCCTCTCCGTTTAAATTAGTCGGTGGAGTTATTGCACCGGTAGGAGAGAATTTATAAATTTTGTGCGGACTGAAAGTAACAACGTATAATTCGTTATGCTGGTCAACTCCGAAAGAAACGATAGAGCCCGGTGCG
>JAJRSV010000113.1 GCA_024278655.1 Bacteroidota bacterium
GAGACCATCCGAAACTATTAATATTCCTTCCGCCAAACATAACAAACGTAATCGAGATAGACCTTTACCGTAAAAAGGATACCCCGAATTTCCAGATCATCGCAACAATACCGGTTGACAGAAATGAATATACGGATACAACAGTAACAATAATAACCGGCGGTCATCAAAGTAATGAAACACTTGCAAAATATTACGCAAAGTATAAATACGTGGAAGAAGGCAAGACACTAATTTCATCTCCATCCGATACGATAACTTACAACAGGGTAGAAGGAAATGGGATATCGAAAAAAGAGGAGATGAGAGAAGTATACAGCTACAACCTATTGCAAAACTACCCAAATCCATTTAACCCGGGCACAACAATTAGTTACAGCTTAAAGGAGGACGGCATAGTAGAATTGAAAGTGTATGATATACTAGGAAGGGAAGTAAAAACATTAGTAAACGAAAGAGAAACAAAAGGAAACCACACTGTAAGCTTTAACGCAACAACACTAGCCAGCGGTGTTTATCTTTACAAATTAAAAGTAAACGATTATGTGGCTGTGAAGAAAATGCTGCTAATCAGATGACTCTGTCAATTGATTAGTAATCCCGATCATGTTGGGGCAGTTAGTTAAATAGTTTTATGAAACCCTATGAATTTTAATTCAATTATTAATTATAAAAAAGGCGAACCATATCGGTTCGCCTCTTTCATAAAAATCCACTTATCTATTTTGCTTCTTTTTTCATCTCCATTTTCTCGTGCTTGCCCTCACCGCCTTTTTCATGCATGCCCTGCATCATCATGTATGGATTAATATCCGAGTTCCATGTATCAACTTTTATCTTTAACGAACCGTCATCCTGCTTTTCCCAGACATTTATATATTTACCGTTATCGGTATATGGTTTATCCATCTGCGGAATTTCCATCTTCAAAGTGTAAGTGCCAATCTCAATTAAGTAATCTCCGGCTGGTAACACATCGGTGGTGTTTAAAGTAAAATCCAGCCATTTAACTCCCGATTGCTTGTCCATCTCCTGTGCTTTTTTCATCTCTTCTATTCCCCTTATCATCGGTTGATAACTTGGCATTGAGATAACATCATCGGCATAATATTTTAACATACCTTCATGATCCTGTTCCATCATCATTTTAGCAAATTCTTTGTTCATCTGATTAAACTTTGCCACCCAATCCCCTTCATCCTGTGCACTGATTTGTATGAACGAAAAGAGCAAGATTGTAATTAAAAGAAACTTTTTCATTTTTGCCTCCTGATAGTTGGTTGATAATTTTAGTCTGTTGCACGAGTGATTTTTAATTTCAGTGGTAATTAGAAATGTGCAATATTAATTTACTCAAAAAAACGGTTGCCAATCAAGCACAATCTGACAAACGGTAATAGGTGATAGAGTTGAGGGGAAATAAAGGTTTTAATTTTGTCACAGGCAATGTTATTTTAATACTATGCTAAATAACCGGTTTGCATCTTTAATGCCGGAAAAACAATTTGTTAAATTAAAAAAAAGAAGGAATTATAAATGGGCAGCGAAAGAGAAAAAATTAAAGAAATGGAAGTAATGGTCGCAGAGGTCATCCAGGAAGCGCACGATACGGCAACGATTGTACTGTTTACCGGAAACGATAAGCTGAACTACGAACCCGGCAACTTTCTTACAATCGATCCGCATCAGTTTCCGGCACTGGAAAGATGGGTAAGATTCCTCGAAGACCAGAAAGGAAAGAAGGAACCCGCACGTGCTTATTCGCTTACAAGTTCACCGGATGAAAAACACCTTGCTATAACCGTAAAAGAAGAGAGGTATATTTCGGGTGTTACTCCTTTTCCTCCGCTGCTTTCTCCAATATTGGCATGCCGCACTTTCCCCGGGCAAAGGATGGTAATTACCGGATTTACCGGTCCTTACACATTTACCGAAAAACTTCGAAACCAATCGGAAGAAGTTCTTCATATTTGTGCGGGCAGCGGTATTGTTCCAAGTTATAGTATAATCAAATACGATTTAAGGAATTTCTCGAAGCATAAACACACACTCATATACAGCAATAAAAAATTCGAGGATATAATTTTCTATAAACAATTAAACGAACTTGAAGAACAGTTCCCCGGCAGATTTAAGGTCATTCATACTCTTACAAGAGAAGAGGACGAATCGCTTTTTAGTGAGAAGATACGAAAGGGGAGAGTCTCTAAAGAGTTGATTACCGAATTCTTGAATGACCCTGAACATACTGCTGTGTTTGCATGCGGACCTGATCATACGGTTTATCAAAAGAAGATGGCAAAAGAAAAAGGAATAACACTTAACCCTTCGTTTATGGGCAGCGTTCTTTCTTTTCTCGATGAATTAGGTGTTCCGAAAAATATGATTAAAAAGGAAAGCTACGGTTAATTACCGGCTGAGAGTTTTTTAACGTAATGTTGTTAAACGTCAAGTTAATTTTCCGTAATGCTTTAGTTTATAATAAACAGAAAGAAAAAGGATAATTTTATGAGTGAACAAAGTAAACCCGAACCCGGCTCGTTAAGCTGGTTCGATTTAACGGTGCCGGATGCAGAACAGGTGCGTGACTTTTACAGCAAGGTTATCGGCTGGAAGTTTCAGCCGGTACCGATGGAAGACGGAAAGTACGATGACTACAACATGATTTTACCCAAAAGCGGCACTCCCGTTACGGGCGTTTGCCACACACGCGGGGTTAATGCAGATTTACCGCCGCAGTGGATGCTCTATTTTACAGTTGAAGATCTTGATAAAAGCATTGAGGAATGTAAACTAAGCGGTGGAAAAGTTGTTGCCGGTCCGAAGGATATGGGCAAGTTCGGCAGATATTGTGTTATTGAAGACCCGGCAGGTGCGGTTTGCGCTTTGTTTATGCCTGCTTAAAGCAGAGGTTTGGTTTCAGTTAACATATAAAAAAATCCCACTCTCTTTATCGGAAAGTGGGATTTTGAATTTTCTGTTAAGCCAAAAAATTAATGATGTCCGTCGGGACCGTGAACATGACCATGTTCCAATTCTTCCGGAGTTGCATCACGTACGTCTAACAGTTCAACTTCAAACTCAAGATTTCTTCCTGCAAGCGGATGGTTGAAATCAACCGTAACCGCATCGCCGACTACTTTGGTTATCGTAAACCGTACCTGCTGTCCGTCGGGAGTGGTTGAGAAATAACTCATTCCAACTTCCAGATCGGCACCGTCGGGGAAAGCAGATTTGTTAACAGTCTGAACAGCGCCTTCGTCGAACTCTCCGTAAGCATCTTCGGCAGCCAACTTTACGGTTTTCTTGCCGCCGATAATCATAGTGCTTACCGCCTCTTCAAGCTTGGGCAGTATTTGCTCGTTTCCGCTAATAAACGAAAAGGGTTTGCCGTCTTCAGTCGAATCGATAACTACTCCGTCTTCGTCTTTCAGCACGTAATTCATAGTTACAACTTTATTTGGTTCTAAAGCCATTTTTAATCCTTTTAAATATTATTATTTAATGTAACCTTTATTATACTATTTATTAGATGTAAAACCAAAGCCGTAATCCTTTAGCGGCTGTGTAAAAATTCGTCACCATCTTTTTTGCAGGCAATAAGCAGCCGGTCCGGTTCAACAAATTATTGAATGAGGAAGATTGAATTTGTATTTTATTGCAGCGGATAAATAACAAAAGGATAGCTTAATATCCGGAAAGGAGATAAGCCGGTGACAGCGAAAAAAATATATAAAGTTATTGTTTATGCTTCGTTAGTTTTAATTGTTTTGTTTTCCGGCGGATGTTCGTCCGAAAGCGATTTCGAATCTGCCTGTCCGAAACCGGGCTGGTGGGACGATGTTTCAATCGATGGAGTTACAATTAATTCGTACGATGATTTGATGACATACTGGCAGAATAAAGAAAGAACCAACAATCAATTTTTCAAAGCCGCGTACCAGGCAATATTAGATCATCCCGACAATACAAACATAGTGGTTAATTCAATAAACCTTATGCCTTACACCGATAAGGGATATCCTTACACAAAAGAGATGTTGGAGTATGCGGTTAATAACTACTTCGATTATAAAACTCCGCTTGCAAACTATGGCGGTAAAACCGGCGATACGATTGCCGGAATTGTTGAAAAGCTTGCCGGCATTTACAACGGCGAAGGTAGTTACGGCAAAACCATAGAACTGATCAACCGTTTGTTTAAAGAACGGGAGAAAGAAATAAACGATCATATGCTCGAGCTGATAAGTTTAAAGCTTGCCGCAGCGTATTACGAATCGGGTAAAAAAGATGAGGCGATAAATACGCTTGAAAATGCAATTGCAAAGTATAACGGAAGCTGGGAAGAACGGCTTAAAGAACAACTCAATAATTATTTAAGTAATTAAAAAAATAAAAAATGTATACAACAACAAACATTAAAAGGTAATATGGAATTATTTATTTTAGTATTCATTCACGTGCTCGGCGCCATTATTTGGGCGGGGGGACATTTAATTCTTGCAATCGGGTATTTACCGAAGGCACTTAAAGAAAACAACATCCAGATAATCGAACAGTTCGAAAGCAGATTCCACAAAATGGGAATGACCGCTTTGGTCGTGCAGATAGTAACCGGTATCCGTCTCGCTATGATTTTTCTGCCCGACGTATCGCAGTGGTTCAGCTTCAGCACACGAACATCTTCTCATATATTCATCAAGCTTATACTGCTTGTGTTAACAATACTGGTGGCTTTTCATGCAAAAAAATTCGTTCATCCGAAAAACAACGTTAAGCAGCTTGCAGTGCATATAATAATTGTTACCACCATAGCTGTTCTGATGGTTTTCTTTGGAGTAAGTTTAAATAGCAGCGGCGTGCTGTAAAACAACTTAGTGTGTGTGAATAAAGAATGAAAGTATTAAAATTCGGCGGAACTTCTATCGGTACCGCAGAAAGAATGAAGAATGTTGCCGGCAGTATAAACGGGTCAGGAAAAAAGATTGTTGTCCTTTCCGCTTTGTCGGGCACAACCAATTCCCTTGTCGAAATTGCAAACTCTCTTTACGCAAAAGAGCATGATGCGGCAGTCGAAAAGATTGACCGGCTGGAAAAGGAATACACCGGCTTTGTTAACGAATTGTTTGAATCGGATGAGTTCAGGCAAAAAGGACTCGACCTTCTGAAATATCATTTCGATTATATAAGGTCATTCACGCAGGATTTGTTTACGGTTCACGAAGAAAAAGCAATACTTGCACAGGGCGAGCTTCTTTCGTCGGCACTTTTTCATTTCTATCTGACCGAGCAAAAAATTAACAGCGTACTGCTGCCAGCGTTAAACTTTATGCGTATTGATACAAACGGCGAACCGGATGCTTATTATATAAAAGAAAACCTGATGCGTGAACTGGATAAACATTCCGGCTGCGAACTGTTTATAACGCAGGGTTACATCTGCCGCAATCTTTACGGCGAAACGGATAACCTTAAACGGGGCGGAAGCGATTATACTGCTTCGCTTATAGGAGCAGCTTGTGGTGCGGATGAAATTCAGATATGGACCGATGTAAGCGGACTTCACTGCAACGATCCCCGTTATGTAAAAAACACAAAGCCGGTTAACCGGCTTTCTTTCGATGAAGCGGCTGAGCTTGCATACTTCGGTGCGAAGATTCTTCATCCTTCGAGTATATTGCCCGCTAAGCTTGCCAATATTCCGGTCGTACTAAAAAACACACTCGATCCGGAGCATCCCGGAACAGTTATAACAAGCAAAGCAATTGGCGAAGGAATAAAAGCAATAGCAGCAAAAGACGGAATAACGGCGGTTAAAATAAAATCGGGGAGGATGCTGCTTGCTTACGGTTTCCTGCGAAAAGTTTTCGAAGTGTTCGAGCGTTACAAAACACCAATCGATATGATTACAACTTCCGAAGTAGCGGTATCGGTTACAATCGATGATAAAAAACATATCGAAGAAATAACAAACGAGCTTAAGGATTTCGGCAATGTTGAAACAAACGATGGCATGACGATCATCTGCCTGGTCGGTGAAAATATAATCGAGCAAACGGGGCACATCAACAGAGCTTTGAACCTGTTAAAGGATTTCAGGATAAGAATGATTTCTTACGGAGGCAGCAAACATAACATATCTTTGCTTATCCGTTCCGAAGATAAAATTGCCGCACTTAATCAATTGCATAAAATATTTCAGTAATGTTCGATAAAAACATAATTAACAAGTTTAAAAAAATAAAAACACCTTTTTATTATTACGACTTAAAGGTGCTTGAAGACACATTAACCGAATTAAAAAAACAATCGGATAAGTACAGCTATACGGTTCATTATGCAATTAAAGCAAATGCTAACGAGAGGATTTTAACTCTTATCAGCAGCTATGGTTTCGGCGCCGATTGTGTGAGCGGCAACGAAATAACCAAATCGATTCGGACCGGGTTCGATAAAAATAAAATTGTATTTGCCGGTGTCGGAAAATCGGATGATGAAATTATGTGCGGGCTGAAGAATGATATCTTCTGTTTTAATGTTGAAAGCATTCAGGAGCTTGAAGTTATTAATGCACTTGCCGCATCGGTGAATAAAACCGCAAGAGTTGCATTAAGAATAAATCCGAATGTCGATGCGAAAACTCATCAATTTATTACCACGGGACTCGAAGAAAACAAGTTCGGCATCAACGGCTGGGAGTTTGAAGACGTAATTAAAAAGCTGAAGGAGTTAAAGCATATCGAAACAATCGGATTGCATTTTCATATAGGTTCGCAAATAACCGATTTAAATGTTTTTAAAGGTTTGTGCATCCGTGCAAACGAAATACAAAGCTGGTTTAACGACCACGGACTGGAATTCGAGCATATTAATGTCGGCGGGGGATTGGGTGTTAATTACAAAGAGCCGGATGAAAATCTTATCCCCGATTTCAATTCCTTCTTTTCAGTCTTCAATAAATTTTTGGAATTAAGAGGAAACCAAACACTTCATTTTGAATTAGGAAGAACATTGGTTGCGCAGTGCGGTTCATTAATTTCAAAAGTTCTTTTTGTTAAAGAAGGAGTGAACACAAGCTTTGCAATACTCGATGCGGGAATGACGGAGCTGCTTCGCCCGGCGCTTTATCAATCGTACCACAAAATTGAAAACCTGACTTCGGAAGGCGATGTGCAAAATTACGATGTTGTCGGTCCGATTTGCGAATCGTCCGATACATTCGGCAAATCGGTTAAGCTGCCGGAAACAAAACGCGGCGATTTAATTGCGATTCGTTCAACGGGTGCCTACGGCGAAGTAATGTCGTTCGGTTACAATTTAAGAGATAAAGCAGCAGTATATTATTCGGATGAATTTAGTTAAAGCCCATTGCTGTCCAAAATATTTTTTTGTTGACTAACTATTCATCCTTTAATAGCAGGAATTAAACATTTTTACAAAAACTGCAACTCAACCTCCTGTCCCTCTTCTCCCGGAAAGTAAGAAGGGAATTAAAGAGAGATGACTTCCTCTTACAACTGAAACGAATATAAACACCCGTAACCCATTTTAATTTTTACTCTGCCGGTATTTCAGAGAAATTTATTTTGGACAGATGTGTTAAAACCGTATGTTCTACTGATTACTGCCCGGCTGCTGTTTGTTAAGAACCGCTCAATACTTATTTTAGCGTGCTGTTTTATTTAACAAATTAAGGGTGTTCTGCAATGTCGTACCGCGATCAGCAAAAATACCTCGATTATCTTAAAAGGTTCGAAAACAAGTTTACTCCTAAAGAACGGGAGGAATACAAAATGTTTTTGAAACGTCAAAAAGATGATGAAGATTTCGATTCTCTTTCGATGAAACGGCTTAAAGAATTATATGATAAATATTACAAACCGGCAGACCGCTCAAAGTTCGATGCGCTCTTCAAAAAACCCGGTGATAATTCATAAAAGCGATTAATTACTCCCGCTTTACATTGCTTAAAAGCTGTATTGTAAGTAATTTTGTTGTTCTATTTAAAGAATGAGGAACAGATGAATAATAAGCTAATGCACCGCATTTTTGCGGCTTTTGTTTTTTCAGTCTCGTTAATCCAATTCTGGAGTACGGTTCAACCGAGCGTTTCGTTTTGGGATTGCGGCGAGTTTATAGCTGCTGCTTTTTATATGCAGGTGCCTCATCCTCCCGGTGCACCATTCTTTTTGATGCTCGGCAACTTCCTTTCTAAAATTCCTTTGGCAGAAAATATCGGCTTGCGCGTTAACTTTATATCTGTATTTTCGAGTGCCGTTACGGTGCTCTTTCTGTATCTTATTGCCGTCAAGCTTATCAATAATTATAAGGGAAGAAAACCGGAAACGCAGAAAGAAGCGTTGTTTACTTATATAACAGCGGCAATCGGCGCCCTTGCATTCTCATTCAGCGATACCTTTTGGTTTAACGGCGTTGAAGCCGAAGTTTATGCGTTCAGCATGTTTCTCGTATCTACTATTACGTATCTTATTTTAAGATGGAACGAAAGAGCCGATGCCTGGGATAATGAAAAGTATATTTTGATGATAGCATATTTAATCGGACTCTCGACCGGTGTGCATCTTATGAGTGTGCTTGCCGCAGTTCCGGTTGTAATGATAATTTGGTACCGCAAGTATATTGATAACGATGAAGAGTTAAGAAGTTCTTCTTACCTGTTTTTAATTCATGTGGGAATAATATTAATAATTGCATTAATATGGTGGGCAGGCGAAACATCAAAGAATCCGCCTACGCAGGAAGAATACCAGGCGTTTGATGCCAAGTTCAAAGCAATACTTTTGGTTATAAGTGTTGCGTATATGGGTATTCTATGGAAGAAAGTATTTAACAAAAACTCAATTTATATTCCACTTATAATAGGCGGTGCGGCGTTGTTCTTCACATATCCGGGCGTTGTTAAGTACCTGCCTGCGTTAATGTCAACAGTTGCAGGCAACGATCTGTTTATGCAGGTGCTCTTCCTGGTGGTTTTATTCGGTGCGTTGTTTTACGGAATGCGATACGCGGTTAAAAAAAACAAACCCACATGGCATTTAGTTTTCTCATCGGTATTATTTATTATTATAGGGTTTACTACGTTTGCAATGGTAATCATCCGTGCAAACCTCGATCCGCCGATGAACGAAAACTCGCCGAAAACATTTACCGAGCTTGAGTCGTACTTAAACCGCGAACAGTACGGCGATTTTCCCACGTTCAAGAGAAGATTTGCAACCGAGCCGCATCAAATGGTGGTTTACAACAACTACGCAAGCGACCTCGACTTCTTTTACCGGTACCAGATGAACCACATGATGACGAGATACCTTTTGTGGAACTTTGCCGGAAGAGAAGGATGGAAACAGGATGACGGTGTTGACATTGCTCCGTTTAACGAAATAGGTAATGTTGTAGGTGTGCTTTTGGGCAGAATGCATTTCGGTGGGGATGTAAAAGATTCGCTGTTTGGTATTCCGCTCTTAATCGGATTATTGGGTATCTACTTCCATTTCAAAAAGGACTGGAAGATGGCTTCGGTGTTTATGGTTATGTTTATTCTGATGGGATACCTAACTGCATTTTACCAAAACCAGCAGCAGCCGCAGCCGCGTGAAAGAGATTACTTTTATGTGGGGGCGTTTTTCGTTTACGGAATTTGGATAGCCATAGGTATGCGCGGTTTGTTAGATACTGTACAAGAAAAAGTAAAATCGGCATCAACGCGTAAGATTGCCGTTGCGGCGGTTCTTCTCTTCGGGGTTGTCTTCATTCCCGTAAGGATGCTGCAGGCAAATTACTTTACACACGACCGTTCCGAGAACTGGGTGCCATGGGATTACTCTTACAACATACTTCAAAGTTGTGCGCCAAACTCAATTCTGTTTACCAACGGCGATAACGATACATTCCCGTTATGGTATCTGCAGGATGTTGAAGGCGTAAGGCGCGATGTTAAAATTGTAAACTTAAGTCTGCTGAATACCACCTGGTATATCAAGCAGTTAAAAAATATCGACCCGTATAACGTAGGCACGGTACGGATAAGGTTATCCGATGCGCAAATCGATCAGTTACGACCCATACAATGGCAAACAACCACCATAACCATACCTGTGCCCAAACCGGCTAACGAAAACGAGCTTAAAAAGATAATCGAAACTTATGCAATTGAAGATACTTCGGTTATCGCTTCGGGAAAGATGAGTTGGCGTATGCCGAACACATTAACATTCGGCGATGTTAAAGCCATTCGTGTGCAGGATATAATGGTTAAGGAAATTGTTGAAGCCAACAA
>JAJRSV010000114.1 GCA_024278655.1 Bacteroidota bacterium
ACTGACAGATGGGACAGGTCTGTGTTTAAGAGTCGTGAAGGAGACCATCCGAAACTATTAATATTCCTTCCGCCAAACATAACAAACGTAATCGAGATAGACCTTTACCGTAAAAAGGATACCCCGAATTTCCAGATCATCGCAACAATACCGGTTGACAGCAATGAATATACGGATACAACAGTAACAATAATAACCGGCGGTCATCAAAGTAATGAAACACTTGCAAAATATTACGCAAAGTATAAATACGTGGAAGAAAGTAAGACTCTAATTTCATCTCCATCCGATACGATAACTTACAACAGGGTAGAAGGAAATGGGATATCGAAAAAAGGAGAGATGAGAGAGGTTTACAGCTACAACCTGCGGCAGAATTATCCAAACCCGTTTAATCCAAGCACAACAATTAGTTACAGCTTAAAGGAGGACGGCATAGTAGAGTTGAAAGTATATGATATATTAGGCAGGGAAGTAAAAACATTGGTAAACGAAAGGGAGACAAAGGGAAGCCACACTGTAAGCTTTAACGCAGCAGAACTTGCCAGCGGAGTTTACTTTTACAAATTGAAGGTAAACGATTATGTGGCTGTGAAGAAGATGTTACTTATAAAATAACTTTCGGAAGCAATTCCATTTCCTTCTGGATTTTGTTTAAAAACCATTGTAGGGGCGACTTGCTGAGTCGCCCCTGCTTGTAAAGGCTGTTAATAAACCAATTACAAACTTAAACTCAATCCAAATTCCTAAGCACATTTATATTTTTTATTTCACCTGCAATAATTAATGTATCGCCTTCTTTAATTACATAATCGGGACTTGGAATAGCTTTTATTTTCTCGCCCCATTTCTCTTTTGTTTTAACCGAGAGAACATCTACACCGTAACGGGCTCTTATGTTTAACTCACGTATCGACTTGCCGATGAACGACTTCGGAGGTTTTATCTCGTTAATCGAATAACCTTCCATAAAATGAACCTGCGGCTCATCCTCTTTCATTGTAATGCTGCTTGCCAGACTCGATGTGATATCCCGTTTTTCAATCTCTTTGTGATAAGCTTCGAGAATATCTTTCCGCCAGACAACACCTAATATCTTACCCGAGCCGTTCGATTCGACAACAGGCAGACCTTCGTAGTTGTGGTTCCGCAGCTTATCCAAAGCCGTTTTGCAATTATCATCGAGTGTAAGAACTTCGAAATCGGTGTTGGCAATATCCTGCGCAATCAGAACATTCTGCAGGGATTCTTTTCGAATAAATAATCTCTTATATCGTTCAACGAAATTATTCCGGTTACTTTTCCGTTCCGGTCGAGTACCGGAAAATCCACACCTCTTCCCTGAAGCATCTTATTTACAACCTGGCTGAAATTATCAGTCGCATCAAGTGCATCGAATTCCTTTCTGTAAACATCCTTAACGAAAATCGATTCCATTATATTCGTCTCGACACCCTCTTTAATTCCGATGTTTCTCATAACAAGTTTAAGAGTATAGATAGATTCACGCGAAAGCTGCGACGAAAGGATTGTGCTGATAATACACGTTATCATCAAAGGAAGAATGATGTGGTAATCGTTTGTCAATTCGAACACAATAATTATTGCGGTAATAGGTGCGCGTGTAGTGCCGGCAACCAATCCGCCCATTGCCACCAAAGCATACGCACCGGGCGAAGCGGTAATATCGGGAAAGTACTGGTGAACAAACGAGCCGAAGAAGTAACCTAACATTGCACCCATAAAAAGCGACGGTGCGAATATACCACCCGATCCTCCCGAACCTAACGTAATTGATGTGGCAATTATTTTAATAAATATTAATGCAAACGCAATGTACCAAATCATATTGCCGTAAAGGGCGTTGTTAATCGAATCGTAACCGACACCCATAGTTTGCGGAAACTTTAATGCAATGAATCCAACAAGCAAACCGCCGATTGCCGGTTTTACATAACCTGGTAAATTCATCCTGTTATCAAAAAGGTCTTCGCTAAAATAAAGAGCTTTGATAAACATAAACGCAGCCACACCGCTCAATGCACCGAGGATAAAATAAAAACCAATTTCGTACGGCGATATCAGTTCATACTTCGGAACGATGAATGCGGCAAAGTCACCCTCGAAGCTTCGCGAAATAACCGTAGCCATTACCGATGAGATAACTATGGGAGAGAATTGTGCAACGGCAAAATCCATTAAAATAATTTCAACGGCGAAAAGTGCTCCTGCAATCGGAGCGTTAAAAGCTGCGGCTATACCTGCAGCGGCACCGCATCCCACAAGCGTTTTTAATCGTCTGGTTGGAACCTTAAAAAACTGTCCGACCATCGAACCGAGACTGGAACCGATTTGAATAATCGGTCCTTCCCTTCCCACCGAGCCGCCAGTACCAATTGTAATAGCCGAAGCAACCGCTTTAAGGAATGCTACACGCGGACGAATAGCACCGCCTCTTAAAAGAATTGCTTCCATCACTTCGGGAACACCATGACCCTTGGCTTCGGGTGCGAGGAAATAGATAATCGGTCCGACTATCAATCCGCCTATTGCCGGAATAATTAATATCCAGTACCACGAAGTGTTCATCACATTTTCGAGGAAGTTCGATCCGGCACCGAAGGAAAGCTCTGAGATCCACAGAATCATTGCTCTTATTCCGATGCCTGCAAAACCACCGAGTACACCTATTACTATCGCTACGATTATCATAAAGGTATGCTCGGTAAGTCTCAGCCGGTCGAACAGTGAGAGCGTCCGGGACGAAAGAAAATTTATGGTTTTTCTAAGTGTTCTGTCTTCCACTGCAATATTTTTAAGGAATAGTTACGTGAAAATAAGATATTTTCACTCAGTATAAAACTTAATTACTTTTTCAATTGCCTGTTCGCATACTTTGCAAAACGGTTTATCGCCCTTCGAAAACATGATACAGTCGAGCATCGGTCTGTAAAGTCCTTCCGATGAATAACCCGCTCCTTCAAACGCACCTACCTTTCCCCAATACTTGCTGCTTTGCAAAAACTTATCCACCTCTGCTGCATGAATTTTATCTTTGGTTTCGTATTCCATTTCAGCTTTTTCAATTTCCTCTGCGGAGGCGCCGGTACGTTTCAGTTCTGCAATTTTATCGTTCAATTCTCTGCGTTCTTTCTGCCACTTGTAATCCATCGAATCGTATTCGGCTTTTTCCCACGGCGTCGGAATTTCGATGCCCGGTGTTGTTAACTCTTTCCACTTCACATCGGGAGGATTGAGTAAAGCGGTTATGTTTGCTTCAACCGGCTCTATTCCGCGCGGATAAAAATCGTTATAGCTTACATCCGATGTGTAATATTCATCCGCCAAACCTGCAAACGAATGCCCGAACTCATGCAGAAACAGATAATCCTTCCACTGGTTGTGTGCGGTAAACGTGCAGTAAAGATTATAAATTCCACCGCCGCCGTAACGTTTACTGTTAACCATTATGTAAAGCGCATCGTACGGAACGTTTGCTGCAATGTCGCGAAGTGTTTTATTGTCTTCTGTAAGAAGATATCTTTCCGAACCAAGTGAGTTAAAAGTTGTATTAAGAACTGAGTTTTTATAAATGCCCGCACGCGGTTCATCAACTCCGCTTTCGGCAGAAGGTTTGAAAACACCGTAAATGTTAAAATTGCTTTCGTTCGATTTAAACGGTTCCTGACTGAACAAAACCTTTGAAAAATAAGAAAGGTCTTTTAAGAATTTTTCCTTCTCCAATGCTGTATAACCTTCGGCTATAATTGCAACGTCCACCCTGTTGTGCGGATCGCCGTTGCCCTCGGCTTCGAACACTTTTACCGAAGCATCTTCCAAATCATTCCTACGTATAGAAACATCACTTGGATCAATTTCAGTTCTGAATATTTCGCTGAGTTTGTTTTCTTTGTCTCTTCTTTCAAGGGCAAAGATAATTTTGTTTTTCGGATAAGGAATTAAAACCGATTCGTGGTATGTTTTCATCACGCCCTTAATTGCGGGTGCACTTGTCTGGTATTCGCCGAAGTAGCTGTTAAAACCTTTTGAAAAGATCAGGTCACCGGAGTCGGCATCGTAAATTTTTGCGTAATATTTGCCGTTGTTGAATTCGTCAATCAAATGCACTCTGCTGCCCGCCCAAATGCCGTACCGGTAAATCTGATCGATAGTAATCAGTTCATCGTTTGCATTGCCGGTATGGTAATAATCGATTCGCATCGTTTGATCGACGAAGTTTTTGTTAAAAAGCTCAAAATCCAGCGGCACTAAACTTCCTGTTGTAAAAAAGAAAACGGTTAAAATGAACAGTAAATTTTTCATTGTCTTATCTCTCCTTCGGCATGAAAGAAAAATTTTGGTTTATTAAAATATTGAAGTTATCAATCAATTACAGCAGTTGCAAAAATTGTGCTATATCCTGGGAGTTAAGGTTTTGAGAATTGTAAATTAAGAGAAATGAAGATAACAAAAGGAAAAATGGATGCTAAAAATCGCATCGTAGTTGATTATTATACCACGAACTAATTGAGTAAGAAAGTAGTTACATCTAATTCATTTTTCTTATATCGCAATATTACTTTATCTCCTTCAAACGCAAAGAATATATCAATTGTATTTCTATTAAATGCTTTAGGATCGTTAATAACCTTTTTTATTTCACTAAAAGGGATATAAATGATTCCACCACGCGGAACAATGAGTGAACCTTCTTCTTTTTCCAAATGATTTTTAAATACATCTCTGAAAGTTACTTGCCATCCTTTACTTTTTTTACTGCCGGGGCGAATAAAAACCTTTTCACCGTTTATCGTACCTTCATAGGCAGAGATTTTATCAATAGTATATTTGTTTTTAATAAGAATTTTCTTCAGTTCATCCAACATTACCTCCTCTTGACCTTTATCAGCTAGAAGTTTCGTAATAAGATTTTTCTTTAAAAGAAAAAAATTAAGTTCCTCAATTAAATTCTGAGTAATAACTTTTTGTAATGGATTTAAATTTTGTTTCTCTCCCTGAGATACAACTTTATATTTATTGGCTTTTAACAGGCGAATGAGATATTCTTCAATAGTGAGTCTAACCACATTATCATTAAAATCTGATTGTGTTGCTGGGCGTCCATCGTTAATAACTATTACTTTATCCCAATCTTTAATTTTCACATCTGGCTTTGAGTTATGTGTTTTAAGCCTATTATATAGATTTTTAGCTTCGCCCACATAAACCTTATTGGATTTAAGTTCCAACAACAAGTATATACCTGGGTAAGGAATTTTTCCTATTTCCTGATTAAACTTTTCTAAAGATTTGTTTGATCTTGGAAACTCCCAAGAACGTATCTGAGCATTCGTTCTTGCTCTAACTATTTTTTCACCATTGGGGGGATATTCTGAATAACCGAAACTATCTTCCATATTTTAAGACTTCTTAAGAGTAATAATTGTTTCTCTGAGTTTGTAGCTCCTTATTTGACCCGATCTTCGATTTCGTGCTTTCTCAATTTTTTCCAATCTCAATCCCAAATCCTTCCCGATTCTTGCAATTAAAAGATCTGTGGGTACATAAACATCTGCTATTAAACTATCGCCGACTACTAATATAAACCTTCCATTCCGTTTGATTTTGGGTACAACTTTTTCAAAAACCTTGAACATATCATCAAAATATTTATGAACTATATTTGGCATATCCTGCCTTCTGTATTTCCCACGTCTCATTATATTCTGACTAATATTTGACTTTATATTTTCTATCCATTCATTATTATATGTTGGTCTAAAGTTTTTAATCAGGCCTTTTGAAACATTATCACAAACAACCATCGCATCCTTAACTTTCTTTAGGTCAATCTGATTTTCGGCAAAGCCTAACCATCCCATCTCAATTTTGTAATTAATAACATAATCAAGTCCATTCATATACGGCGGTGATGTTATGACTAAATCAAATTTATCTTGATGATTATACTCCATTGCATTTGCCAACTTAACTTTACTAGTAACCTGTATAAAATCATTATACTCATTCTGAATTGTTTCAAGATCTTCAGCTATCTGATAGACTTTTTGATTGAGGAGAACAAAAGGAGCGTGTGAATCAACTCTTTTGTTTTTTGAATATCCTAAGCAAGGACTCCGCTTTAAGTTACTAACCTCTATCAAGATGGCTGAAAAGGCAAGGTTCAATAAATCAATTATTTTCTTATCAACTCTACTGGATAAATTATCAATAGCACCTTTTAATTTTTCTAAATTCTTTAATACATCTTTTGAGAAATGCTTTTCAGATTTTAAAAATTTTGGAGATGAAGTTACTTCATTAAAGGATAAATTATTAAATATCTTCAATAATTCATCTGGTGATACATCCCAACAATTTAGTTTAGTTTCAGCTATAAACTTTAGTAGCGGATTTAATTCAGTACCAAATGATCTAAAACCATTAAGTTTAGATTGAACCTGAACTGTCCCACAACCCGTGAAAGGGTCCAAGACTGTTGGTCTATTATAATCTTGAGCATACTGATCAAAAATTGACTGAACAAAAGATGCAGAAAACCCTTGAACATATGGTGCCCAACGGTGAATCGCTTCATTAACATTTGATGTGAATTGAATTGGTTGCTTTTTATATAAAATATCAACGCCTAGTTCTTTAAGATATGGTTCGGAATCTATATCAGAATCACCTAATTGTTTTGGTGAGTTTAAAATATTTCTCTGCCTTGCACTGCACTCTTTATGTTCTATGGGAAACAAATATTCTTGTTGCATTTTTATTTAAATCTTTTAACTAAAAATAATGAATTTCTATTTAATAATTTCAACTACGAATTAATATATCCCATTATAATTAGTAATAAAAATCAAATAGAATTGATTAATAACACATTGAAGTTAATAATCAATTACAGCAGTTGCAAAAATTGTGCTATGGTTTTGTAAGACTATTGGAGTTTAAGACTGTAAGCTTAATATTACGGAGCAAATTAAATTTCAAGATAAGAAATCCGCTTTTGATTTATATTAGCTTGAATGTATTAGTATCGAATGATACTCTTTTGGATATAAACAATTAGAAAAAACACACCAAAATTATTTAGGAAATACATTATATTTTTAACTTGGTATCCAACTAACCAAATCTATATCAATTGCTTCAAAAACTTGTGTTTCATTTTTACCTTCAATCAATTCAAATTCAAAAATATAATTGTGGCTCGGCAGCTTAGAAATATCAACCTGAAAAGGTAGATTACTATCTTTAAAATAAGCTGTTGAATAAGAAGCACCTGGAATTGTAGTGTTGGTTTGCCATAGTTCGACAGTAACATCGTTAATATATCTCATAAAACCATAATTCTGTTTGTGAGTAAAACATACGCCTCTTACTCTTGAACCAATTTCTCCCCATTTTTTCCTTAATGAATTTTCCTTTGTGGGAATAAGACCGGGAATTAAAAAACCGGAGATAAACAAATCGGCTTCTTTCCGAAGATCCTGAGAAGCATTATTCAATGCGATTACTTCTACTCTGCATCCTTTATTCTGTACTGCCTTAATAACTTTAGTAAAATCACCATCACCGGAAACCAGAATAATTTTATCAAGATTTTCTGCTTGTAACAGAATATCAACTACGAGTTCAACATCGGCATTTGCTTTTCCATATCTCTGTCCATCTTCATCTTCATACCATTTTACTTCGGTTTCAATTACCTTGTATCCCAAATCTCTAATCACGGAATGAAATTTCTTTGCATTATATAAATATTCTTTATCATCTTTCCCTCGAATTAAGTCTATACTCACATAAGCATTAAGCCGCAAAATTTGTGAACCTCCCCGGCTGGCAAATTTCCTCAATACATCATATCTCATTCCCTGTCCACCGTTCGAGTACATATTAGAAGAATCTACGTAAACACCAACCTTTAAACCAGTTAAATTATTCATCAGATTTTTTATTTTATATTTTTTTATGAATCAAATAACAATTTAACAATAAATTATAATCAGTACGTAAATTTACTTTTCTTAATGCTTTTTTTAAAAGGGTATATCATTGCTGACCAAATTAAATTTTATACTACGTTTTTATTTTGTTATCCGATGTTTTTATGTTTCTAATAACATTAGAACCCGATTGCCGGCAGGCAAGTTCAACCCGGGTAATTGCACAGACCTGTCTGCGGCAAGCAGGTTACTAATCTGTGATGCAAATTATACAACTACGAATTAAATTCGAATTGAATATTTTAAACTATCTTAAATTAAATGGTTTTTGGTCAATCATAATCAATAAAACGTTTTGTTGACAAAAAGTCTCTCTCTCTTTTTTTTAAGAGACCTGCCTGACGGCAGTCAGCTATTAGAGAGAGTTCCTTTTATTTTGGACAGATGTGGCAAAAATCTTACAATTAATATTTACATTCCACTATAATTACTGTATCAAATAATTACTGAGTGTTTTTAGCAAACGTCTATGCCTTTTTTCTGAAATGGACTCAATTGAACCGATGATATCTTTTCTGGAAAGTACTGCAAGAAATCCAAATCTTATCACCGGATCAGTTAATAAGCCGCTTCTTTCAAAATCTTTATCAGAAGCAGATATTAATTCGTCAAATCCTTTCACGTAATGTTTAACATGAGAACTAACTCCGTAAACAAGTAAATCATTAAACGGAGGCATTTCTCTAAGAACTATTGCCGGTCGGTTCTTAACCATACCATTCGCCTGTGGAATGGGTGTTAAAATCACATCACCTTCCTTCATATTCGGGATTCGGTTCCTTTATTAAATCAACAGAATATTCAACTTCATCTTCACCGTATGCATTAGATAAACTCTTTGCTGAACTCCGCTGCCACTCCTCGCGTTCTTCTATAATCTTTCTATCTTCTTCTGAAAGTGAATCGGGCAAAATGGTGACTATCAATTTCGTGTTCGGTTTTAAGTCAGCCGTATCATCTAATACAATTTTGTTACCGTCAAAGTGCGCACGTAATTTTTTGACTTTCATTCTGAATAATTCTCTTTATTAATAATAAGTAAAATTCAATCTCCTGATAAAAATAACTTCGCAACCGGAATTATGCAATTCCTTCTTATCATAAAATTTATCTAAAACGATATAATTATTATTTGAGAATAGCGAGAAATTTTTATGCCTCTTATTTCAGCGTAAAAATGTTGCTCTTTATGGCATTAAGTTTAGTAATTGAGAGATCGTGAAACCTTGCCAGGTTAAATTAATCCCTAACCGTTTTGGTCATCATAAATCCAATGGCTACACCAATCGGGAGCCCTATTGCTAATCCCAAACCTACTTTGCCCGTTATTATTCCAATAATCAGTCCTATTGCAAGACCGATTAATGTACCGACTGCGTAACGCATTAGAGTGTTGTTCTTCATTCCCGGCTCCGTCTTTTATTTGCAGCTACTTATTGTTTATCCACTCAACAACGAGTTTAAGGATTTCTTTATTTATTGTATGTCCGCCGCCAAAAGAATAAAACTTTACATCATACCCGTATCCGGCAAGAATATTCCTCGATTTTATTCCTATCTCAACCGGTGTGTACTTATCTTCATCACCGTTGGCAATGAAGACTCTTAAACTGTTTGCTTCCTTTATGAATTTGTCCGGCAGCCAATCTACCTGCAGAGAATCGGAAAAAGGCGACCAGAGTTTTCCGGATAATCCCGGACCGGATAAACAAATCAGTCCATCAATTAAACGGTAATTTTTTATCCCGGCTCTGTATGCAAGAATAGCTCCCTGGGAAAAGCCGAGTAAATAAACTTCACTCACATTATACCGCTTTGTTAAATCTTTTATTAAATCGGCAACGTAGCCTTCCGCTATAAGTGCAGCCCGTTCCATCAGGTCTTCGTTACCGGTAGGCCATAACGACCACTCGTATCCGAATGCTTCACCCATTAACCAGGAATAAGGTGCCTGCGGTACTGCGTAAATGAATTCCGTTTTGTTTAATCCGTTCCAAATGGTTATAAACTGTTCCGGGGTTTCTCCTCCGCTGTGCAGTCCGATTACCAGCGGGTAACTATCCTGTGGACTATAATTATCGGGAAAGCTGATTAAACATTTAAAAAGCGCAGAGCTTTGGAAGTAAGTTGTATCATAAGTTACCGGATTCTGACCGTGTACAGAAGGAATATTCAATAGAAATAAGATCACCCCGAAAAGAATAATTTTTAAATTACGCATATCGACTCCGATACATAAATTAGTAAATCAAACCCGAAAGTTGTTACCGGTGTCAAAATACCAATTTAAAACCAAGAGCACAAAACAGGAATGAATGAGTATGAATTTTCAATTCGTTTATTCGGGATATGATATTCTTAGTTTGTGAAAGTTCGGAAAGATTAATTACCGGAAATAATTCTTGCGAACCGAATGTAATTCTGTATTACTCTTACGGTTTTGATGAATCTCATCAAAGCGCAGGTGCGCCGAAGTTTCAGCGCTAAAACTACACTCGTCCTCTCCGGCGGCACCCGCATCGCTATACCGGCTAATTAGTTCGTATTTCAGTATAAACCCTTAATTCTAAGTACCGGATGCAATCGCTTTATCCAGAAACGCTTTAATCTCCGCCCTGATTTTTTCACCGTGCCCCAATAGTAAATGACCG
>JAJRSV010000115.1 GCA_024278655.1 Bacteroidota bacterium
ATTCGTTATTATTTGAGATTGCCATTCCCGTTGGAGATTCAAGCTCTGCCGTAGTAAACTTTGTAAGAAACTGTTCGTTCCTGTCGAAGACAAAAACTTCGTTGGTAAACTGACTTGCTATATAAACTTTATCATTCGGGGCAAATACTATTCCCCGTGGTCCGTCGAGTCCTGTTGTAGTAAAAGTGTGTAAATAAGTCCCCGCAGAATCGTAAACAGCAATGCTGTCGCTTCCGAAACTCGTCACATAAAAACCGCCTGTGTTATCCGGCGGTAGTATTGCATACGCAGCAAAAACAACTGCAATCACAAAGATAACTTTGAATAAATTTTTCATACTCGTTCCTGTTTTTTACGGAAATATATACGGAAAATCTTAAACGACCTGTCCGTTAAAAGACAGGTCGTATAAAAAAATGACTGAGGAGGTTAAAATGATGAGGATTAATCAGTCTTTATTAAAATTAGTTCTTTCTGCGGGTCCGAAATAAACTCACATCCGTCTTTTGTAATATAAACTTCTTCTTCAAGAGTTGAAACACCGTAACCTTCCACGGGCAGACGCGGTTCGATTGTGAATACCTGTCCTTCTTCCAGTTCCATAAACGGTGCATTGCCGTAACGCTCCCATGCGGGAAAGAGTCCCGCAACTCCGTCGTGTACATTCTTGCCAACCTGGTGACCCAATCCATGCGGATATTCGGGATAACCTTGTTCAGTGATATAATTTCTTGCTATTGCATCCATGTCAACACCCTTAACGCCGGGCTTAAGCGCATCGGCTACCATTTGTATTGCATCGCGTATAACTTCAAATCCTTTCTGAACCGGTTCGGGCGGCTTTTCTTCGCCGTCATTCAAAATATACCATGTTCTCTGAAGATCGGAGCAGTAACCTTTATACTTAATTCCGAAATCCATATTAACCATTGTGCCTTTTTGAATTTTCTTATCGCTTGGTCCCATGTGCGGTCCGTTTGGATCCGGTCCGGCAAAAACAGCAGGACAGTGAGTTTCTTCCCACGCAAGTTCAAAGCCCTTTTCTTCGGTTAGCTTTTTAACATAGTTGGATATTTCAATTTCGGTCATTCCCGGTTTAATGAACTCCGTTACCTTATCGAAAATCTTTAACGTTTCATCAACTGCATCTTTCATTATCTGCAATTCTGTTGGCGACTTTCTTCCCCTCAATGCAGATATAATCTCTTCCGCCGAAATCAATCTTTCCGCAAAGCCGGTTCCTTCAAGATGATCCAATAAAATCTGGTACATCCCGTAAGTCAGTCCGTCTGCAAGCACGGCATTTTTCGAATAGTTAATTGCTATCTTCTTCGGGTCTTTCTTTTTTAGATAATCAATAAAAGGTTCTCTAATTGATTTTAAGTAACCGATGATGTTACTGTAAAGTCCAGCCTGCTTAAAGTTGCCTTCTTCCATATCGCCAACTATAGCGGTTGTGTCGCCGTCTTTGCTAATCATAAAAGCCGCCTGCCAGGTTGAGTTAACTCCTACAACCATATCCAGTGCGGGGTCGTGGTTAATCGAGCTTTCCCTTACGAAAGTGAGCCACATATCAATATCTTTTTCTTTCAGAATTTCAACAGTCTGTTCGATTTTTTCTTTAAGAATTTTGTTATCCATTTTTTATCTCCGCAAGTGTTAAATAATTCGGAATATCAATTTATTAAATAACCATTCAACTTACTATAAAATTGCAATTGAAAAATCCCCGCAGAATCCTTTTTATGCATTACTGTGCTTTGAAATTAATTTGCTAATTTTGGGGATTCATTTTTAAAACATTAGGCAAAGAGGAAGCAATGAACGATTACGTTGAAAAAATAATGGCTGAAGTTAAAGCCAAAAATCCTAACGAACCTGAATTTCATCAGGCGGTTGAAGAGGTGTTGGAATCGTTAGCCGTTGTGTTAGAGCGGCACCCCGAATACCGCTCGCAAAAGATACTCGAAAGAATGACCGAGCCGGAAAGAGTAATTATGTTCCGTGTTCCATGGATGGATGACCAGGGAGAGATTCACATAAACCGCGGCTACAGAATTGAAATGAACAGTGCAATAGGTCCTTACAAAGGCGGATTGAGGTTTCACCCTTCGGTAACGCTCGGCATTCTTAAATTTCTTGCATTCGAACAGGTGTTTAAGAACGCGCTTACAACCCTTCCGATGGGCGGCGGTAAAGGCGGCTCTGATTTCGACCCGAAAGGAAAAAGCGATAACGAAATTATGCGCTTCTGCCAAAGCTTTATGATTGAACTTTACAGACACATCGGACCCAACACCGACGTACCAGCGGGAGATATTGGAGTAGGTGCAAGAGAAATCGGTTACCTTTACGGGCAATACAAGCGATTAAAAAACGAATCGACCGGAGTGCTTACTGGCAAAGGCATTAACTGGGGCGGTTCATTAATAAGACCTGAAGCTACCGGTTTCGGCGTGGTTTATTTTGCGCAGGAAATGTTAAAGACACGCGATACTGATTTCGAAGGAAAAACCGTTGCTGTTTCCGGCTTCGGAAATGTTGCATGGGGAGCGGTTCAAAAAGTAAACGAGCTTGGCGGCAAGGTGGTTACATTATCCGGTCCCGACGGATTTATTTATGACCCCGACGGTGTTAAAGGTGAAAAGGTTGATTACATGCTTAAACTCCGTGCAAGCAATAAAGATGCGGTAGAAGATTATGCAAAAGAATTTAATGTTGAATTTTATCCCGGCAAAAAACCCTGGGGTGTAAAGGTTGATGTTGCGCTGCCTTGTGCAACACAGAATGAAATACTGGAAGATGACGCGAAGGAATTAGTAAAGAACGGCTGTATGTGCGTGTGCGAAGGTGCAAATATGCCGACCACAATAGAAGGTTACAAAGTATTTACCGAAGCCGGAATTCTTTACGCTCCGGGTAAAGCATCGAATGCCGGCGGTGTAGCAACATCCGGATTGGAAATGTCGCAAAACAGTATGCGCCTCCCATGGCCGAGAGAAGAGGTCGATAAACGGCTGCATGAAATAATGGTGAGAATACACGACACCTGCCTTGCAACTGCAGAAAAGTTCGGCACACCGGGCAACTACGTAAACGGGGCAAACATTGCCGGCTTCCTTAAAGTAGCCGATGCAATGATTGACCAGGGATTGGTTTAACAGCAATTAAAGATGACATCTTTTCTCTGAAGATGTCATCTTTTGCTTTTCCGTTTTCCTTTCCATCTACCATAAATTCAGTTCATCTTCTGGATTATAAAAGATATTACCATTAATTTTGAATATAATTTAAAGGGAATAAATTTGTTTCGAACAACTGCCATAGAATCCAACCCGCGAATAAAACATCAAATATATTTTATTATTGAATTAACCAGAGGAGTTTTTAAATGAATAACGATAACAATTTAAACTTCGAATCAAAATGCGTTCATGCCGGAATTAACGAATACGAATACGGAGCAGTCGTTCCGCCTATCTATCAAACATCCACTTTTAAATTCGAATCTGCCGAAGAAGGTGCTTCACTTTTTGCAGGCGAAAAGAAAGGATACATTTACACCCGGATGGCTAATCCAACAATCGAAGCGATGGAAAACGCTATTGCCGATTTGGAAGGCGGACACAAAGCACTCGGATGTGCAAG
>JAJRSV010000116.1 GCA_024278655.1 Bacteroidota bacterium
ATTACGAGGTTCACGAGTTTGCGTGCCGTAATTTTATCTTTTTTGCCGAGCGCAACAAATAATCTTGTTTTGCCCTGCTGATCGACCTGCCGGCTTTTTGAACCGAACTCTTTTATATCGCCGTAAGCATCCGGGTTAAGTTTTTCGTTAAAACTGTAGTTAAGCACTGCGGCTAATATTTCCGTAGGATTTTTTTCTTTTAAAAGTGCTTTTGCCCAGTTGTAATATTCGCTGTCAATTTCGCTTGTGAGAACAGATGCGAGGTCGTCGTGTATCTTTTTCCTTTTTGCTTTTATAACGTCCTGCACATTAGGCACTTTCGATTTTTTAATATCGGTTTTGGCAATCCGTTGTATGAACATCAACTGTTTGTATTCACTTGGAGTTATAAATGTTATTGCGGTTCCCTGGTTACCGGCTCTTCCGGTTCTGCCGATACGGTGAACATACGACTCTGGATCCTGCGGAAGGGAATAGTTTATAACATGAGTAAGGTTGTTAACATCAATTCCTCTTGCGGCAACGTCGGTTGCTATAAGAATATTTACCCGGTGCTTTTTGAATTTATCGAGAATCCTTTCCCTTTGCATCTGCGAAATATCTCCGTGAATAGCTTCAGCATCGTATCCTCTGTCTTTTAAATGAGCCACAACCGAATCGACATCGCTCTTTGTTCTGCAGAAAACCAAACCGTAAAAGTCATCTTCTATATCTACAATTCTGCACAATGTTTCAAATTTATCGGAAGCTTTTACTTCGAAGTAGATTTGTTCAGTAAGATTAGTTGTAAGTGGTTCCTTCTTCACCTTTAGCAGTTCGTAACCATCCATATATTTATGAGCAAGGTCTTTTATTCTTTCAGGTATTGTTGCCGAAAATAAAAGTGTTCTTTTGTCGGGGTTAGTCTGCTTCATTATTTTTTCCATATCGTCGATGAATCCCATATTAAGCATTTCATCTGCTTCATCGAGTATCAGGTATTCTATCTTTCCTATCTTAAGAGTTTTCCTGTAAAGATGGTCGATAATCCTGCCCGGTGTTCCTACAATTATATGGATGCCTTTTTTCAGTCTTCGCAATTGCTGGTCGATGGACTGCCCGCCGTATATCGGGGCAATTTTTATATCTTTGTCGCCTTTGAGTGAATTGATTTCTTCCGAAACCTGGATAGCCAGTTCCCTTGTAGGAACCAGAATTAATGCCTGCACCGCTTTCGAAGCAGTGTCAATCATTTCTATTAAAGGCAGCCCGAATGCCGCGGTTTTACCTGTGCCGGTTTGTGCCTGTGCAATTATGTTAGTATCATTTCGCAGCATTACCGGAATAGTCATTGCCTGAATTGCGGTCGGTTCTTCAAAACCTTTTTTATTAATTGCCTCCAGCACTTTTTCCGAAAGCCCGAGGTCTTTAAATGTTTTTACATCTGTCATTTCTGTTTCTCTTTTCTGATTAATATTCGTTTGCTCAATAGAGCTTGCGGACGCGTTATTTTGTCCGCCGCAAAAAGCACCAATACATTGCCGAGCATTATACACTTATTAAAACAAGCCGGGTGGAAACAGCCGCTTGATTATAATTTATTACCGCGTTGTAATATTATATAACCTGTGTATTGTGATTTTCCCGAAGAGTGAAGATACTACGAATGAGGCAGAAAGATAGCAGAATGACACTTGGGATGATTTACTTCGTTTTTTTATTGGACTTTTTATTTATCTTTATTCAACACTTAAGTTACTCATTATTGCTTACCTTTCAAAGCTTTTCTCATTTACATCATTAATAAACTTAATCAATCCTTCGAAGTAAATTTCCTGATCGTCATACATCGAGAGGTGACTTCCGTTCGGACAATATAAATATCTGCCTTTAGGTAATTGCGATGCCATCCATTTCATATGCTCGGGATCCATTGTATCATATTCAGCGCCGATAACTAACGTGGGCACTTTTATTTTCGGCAGGTCGGATTTTCTTTCCCAGTTCTTAAGCTTGGCATCACCGACAATTCCGAATTCACTCGGTCCCTGCATAGAAACATAAATTACCGGATTAACATGCTTGAATGAACGGGTAACCGGCTCCGGCCAGTTTTCCGGAGGCATCCGCAAAACATGTTCCGGATAATAGTAAGTTGTAACCAACTCGATGTAACGCGGGTTATTGTAATCGTTATTTGCTTCCATCTCTTTTATCTCGGCTAATACGGCAGGGTCGAGTTGTGGAGCCAACACATCCTCGGCATACTTAATATAATCCGGTATGGAACTCATCATGTTGGAAATTATTAGACCTTTAAGATTCTGCTGATACTTCAGCGCATATTCCATAGCTAAAATACCACCCCACGATTGACCGAATAAATAAAAATTGCTGCTATCGAGATTCAAAGCTTTCCTTACCTGCTCCACTTCTTCCACAAATCTGTTTGTGTTCCATAAACTGGTATCGTTCGGCTGGTCGCTGTAATATGAACCTAACTGGTCGTAATAATAATACTCGATTCCTTCTTTCGGAAAATAACTGTCGAAACATTCAAGATATTCGTGAGTCATTCCCGGCCCGCCGTGCAGCAGCAGAACTTTTATCGCTGGGTTATTACCTGTTCGCTTCGTCCAGACTTTAAAATCTCCCTTCGGTGTCGAGACGGTAATCATCTTAACACCTCCCGAAAGCACATCATCCTTTCCCGAATTATCAAAATACCCGGCTAATGTTGTAACAGATTTTTTATTACTATTATCCGGTGAATTTGAACAGCCGTTAAAAAAGAATAAGATTGTTAAAAAGAAGTAAAGTAAAGCTTTCATCTGAATTCCTTTGAGTAATTATTATGTTAAAATTGTAAAAAGTACAATCTATTACAAATTAGATAAAAAATGGAAGTGTGGAATTATAAACATTAATAATTTTATTGAATATTTTTCTATTTAACCATCTCATCGTGTTCTTTATGGGTAACTATCCAAACCCATATAAAATCTTGCTTATCCTTAATTGCAAGTGATCGATGATAACGCCCAATACGTTCAGACCAGAATTTTCCAACCTTTTTGAAATGAAGAGAAAGATGCTGAGGGTTAACTTTAAGTAATTCGAAATTCTTTCTTGCCAGTCTCTGAATCCTATGGGGGAGATTATCGTAACAAGCCCAAAATCTTTTTGTTGTAAGGTGCATTTAAAGTTTCTTTAATTTCCCTTTATCTTTTTCATCCATTGTTTCCCGGACAAGGAAGTCGAGTTTTCCCGATTTCGAATCGTTCTCAATTTGTTTATCCCAGTTCTTCCAGTCCCTTTCGATTATCCAATCTCTTAATCGGGAAAATTCTTCTTCTGAAAGAGTTTCGATTGATTGTAATATTTCTTCAACTTTAGACATCTATGTTTCCTTTTATTCTATTAGATTTACTTAACGTTAATGTAAACTAATGTAAAATTAAGTTAATTTATGTACAGAATATAGTCTCTTTAATAATTTAACTCCTCTATCGCTCTCTCCAAAACTTTGTCGCTGTTGTTAATAATACTTCCGGAAGATTCAATTGGTATATCGGGAAAGATTCCTGTGTCTTCAAGAATTGTCTGGTCAGGCTTATAAGCTATCCAGCGCGGTATTAAATATCCGGTCCCGTCCCACAGCATAAATTCTTTGGGATTACCGGAACTACCGCGGGTCGTATCTCCAATGGTTATTACGTTACTGAGAACATCCATCATCATAATGAACGATTCGTTGGAACTCATACAAACATTACCGATTAGTACCGCAACGGGTTTGGTAAATTGCCAGCTTCCTTTCGGTGAAAAAGAACGAGATTGCATTTCGGTAAAATCTGTGTGCTGCGGTCCGTTGCGGAATTGATGATAAGCGTAAATCTTTGTTTCGGTTGTAAATCTTCCGGCAACCTGCTGTGCTAATGTTTCGCTGCCGCCGGTGTTGGAACGAACATCAATTATCAATGCTTTGTAGTCTTTATAAGTTTCCAGAATGCCGTTCAGCTCATTTATGTCCGTTTGATAATCTCTCTGCCAGGAGTTTATGAGTATGTAACCAATACTGTCGGTTACTGTTCCGTAAGCAATGTTTCGGTTTGTTGTGTAAGCTACTCCATTCGGAAAATATTTTGTAAAGTATTGATTGCTGTAATTGTAATTTTTCGGTGCCGGCTCTGAATAAACCGGAACGTAACTACCGTCTTTTGTAATTAATGAAACATGGTAATCGCGCAGCTCGCTCAGCATATTTTTTAATATGTAAAGGAAATAACCGTAAGTTGTTTCTTTTTTGAGATAAGGTTCATATTTGCTTTTTATGTTTTGCCAATCGATATTTTTGTGAACAAAGTATGAATAGTTCAGGTCGAAATCATTCCATACCTGATTAAACGATACCGAATAGTTATTAAATACCGGCTCTGTGGGTTTGTCGGAACAGTTA
>JAJRSV010000117.1 GCA_024278655.1 Bacteroidota bacterium
AAGCAGGCAATAAGGTTCGACGAAAGCGAAAGAGTAAGAAACGTATGCCTGGGTTTTTACCAGGAATATTTAGCACAGAACAAACGTTAGACCTCACAGAATAATTTTCATCTACCTCTCCATCATCCTGCAAGTAAGTCCCGGTTATTTTAATCGGGGCTTTATATTCATTATCAATCCTTTACTCAAAACTTCTCAATCAAATCTCAATTAAGTATCTTTGTTCCCTCAAATTTATAAAACTATAAAATGATTACGACTAAACAGGACATAAGAGACACTCTTTCGCTGGCATACCCGGTTATTATCGGGCAGCTTGGTTTTATTATGATGGGTGTTGTGGATAGTATGATGGTAGGAACGATTGGTGCAGTCCCACTGGCTGCTGCATCACTGGGTAATGGATTTACTATGCTTCTGTTTATAGTCGGTATAGGAATTTCTTTTGCCGTTACTCCTTTGGTTGCCATTGAAGTCGGTGCAAAACGGTTTGACAGATGCGGTGTCTTCTTCAGGCAATCGTTATTGGTTAATGCTGTTATAGGAATTGTGCTTTTAGTAATTACATATTTTGCCGCCGGACTGCTTAGCTATCTGAATCAACCGTCTGATGTTAGTGTTCAGGCAATATCATATACTAAAATTATCGGATACAGTGCAGTGCCGGTTATGTTGTTTCAAACATACAAACAATTTATCGAAGGGCTGTCGGTTATGAAGCCGGCAATGGTTATTGTTCTGGCGGCAAACATAGTTAATGCTTTTACCAATTGGGTTCTGATATTCGGTAACCTCGGATTTCCCGCTTTGGGATTGGATGGCGCCGGCTGGGCAACTTTTTCATCAAGAAGTTTTATGGCTTTGGCGATTATGATTTATGTAATGAGAAAAAAATCATTCAAACAATTCGATGTTTCATTCCATTTCAGGAATATCAACTTCCCTGTTATTAAAAAGATTTTATCTTTGGGGTTACCGAGCGGCTTTCAGTACTTTTTCGAAGTCGGGGCATTTTCGTTTGCCGTAATTATGATTGGCTGGCTCGGTACCGATCAGCTTGCCGCTCATCAGATTGCGATTAACCTTGCTTCAATTTCGTTTATGGTTGTTTTAGGTGTATCGATGGCGGGAGGTATAAGGGTTGGTAATGCAGTCGGTGCGCAGAGTGTTGAGAAGGTAAGGCGTGCAGGGTTCACTGCAATATTATTAGCACTTTTTATTATGGCTTTTTCGGGTGTGCTTTTTATTGCTCTTCGTAATTTTCTGCCGACCTTATACATTGATAATCAAGAGGTGATATCCATTACATCTTCGCTGCTGATTATTGCCGCTATGTTCCAGCTCTCCGACGGTGTGCAGGCAGTAGGTATTGGTATTTTAAGAGGGCTTACCGATGTTAAGGTTCCTACATTAATTACTTTTGTTGCATACTGGATAGTTGGGCTGCCGATTGGTTACCTTTTGGGATTCGTTCTCAGCTGGAATGTTCAGGGCGTTTGGATGGGACTTTTTGCCGGACTTACTACTTCGGCAATTCTACTTACTCTTCGTTTTAACCTGAAGAGTAAAAAAGTAATTACAATTTAGCGGATGAAATTAATAACGTTCCGGTTGTTAAAGCAATTTCCCGAATGAACGGGAAGAACTTTATACAACCGGATAAATGTAACAGAGCGGACTGCCAGCCCGCTCTTCCGGATTATAAATTCTCGTTAAAGTAATTTGTTATTTTAAGATAAAGCTGATACTTGTCTTTACCTCGTATTCCGTGTTCGTGCCCGACGTATGGAAAATAATCCATATCTTTTCCAAGGTGCATTGCTTTTTCTGTGAAGAGCAAAGTTTGCTGCCAGACTACCGTCGGATCGTAAGTGCCGTGAACCAACAATAGTTTTCCCTGAAGATTATCAACATAATTGAGCAAGCTTGTTTCCCGGTATCCTTCGGGGTTTTGCTCAGGAGTATCCATATACCGTTCGGTGTACATCACTTCGTAATAGCTCCAGTCGATAACAGCACCGCCGGCAACTCCCACTTTAAATACTCCCGGCTTTCGAACCATCAACCCGGTTGTCATAAACCCACCGAAGCTCCAGCCGTGCACACCCATTCGTGTTGTATCTACATACGAAAGCGATTTAAGATAATTAACTCCTACCATCTGATCTTCAATTTCAACAGTGCCTAAATGCCTGAATGTTTTCTGCTCGAATTCCAATCCGCGGTTATCCGAGCCGCGGTTATCGAGGGTGAAAACTATGTAACCTTGTTGAGCCATATAGTAAAGCCACAACCTTGCACCAGCCATCCACGAATCGGTTATCAACTGAACGTGCGGTCCGCCGTAAACGTAAACAAGTACAGGATAAGTTTTGGTTGAATCGAAATCGGGAGGAAGAATTATTCTGGAATACAAATCGTAACCATCTTCGCTTTTAAGTGTGAATATTTTAATCTCGCCCATTCTGTATTCTGCTAAAGGATTAGGTGCGGTATAAACGGTTCTTATTTTTTCGCCGTCCCTGTCTAACACACTTACTTCGTACGGCACTTCGGTATTGTTAAACACATCGAGGAACTTTGTCCCTTTCGAATTTTTAATTACACGATGAATACCTTTCCCGTTGGTTATTCGCTCCATCTCATACATATTCAAATCAACTTTATAATAATGTCTTTCAAGCGGACTTTGCCCGGTGCCTGTAAAGAAAATGTATAGTCCCATTCCGCTGAAACCGTCGAAGCTTGTAACTTCCCAGTTGCCTTCGGTAAGCTTTTTAATCATGTTTCCCTGTGCATCGTAAAGATAAAGGTGATTCCATCCGTCGTTGCGTGTCTGCCAGATAAAAATGTCGGGTTCGGTTTCATAAAATATCGGTCCTCTCATCGGTTCAACATATTTATCATTCGTTTCCTCGAAAAGTGTTTTTACAAATTTGCCAGTGCGCGCATCGTATTTATTAAGCTTCATGTGATTCTGGTCTCTGTTAAGCTCGGCTATGTAAATGTATCTTTCATCAGGACTCCATGTAACTCCCGGCAGGTAATGGTCTTTCGGTTCGCCTGTTTCGAGCCAGATAGTTTTTTTCGTTTTCAGATTATAGACTCCAACGGTAACTTCGTGACTTGTCATTCCTGCCATCGGATATTTTATATACTTTACCGTTGCCGGTCTTGTCGAAATATCCAGCAGCGGATAATCTGTAACCATTGTTTCATCTTTTCTGTAGAAAGCAAGATAGTTCGACTTTGGCGACCAGAAAGTTCCTTTTGTAATTCCGAACTCAACACGGTGAACGGTTTGTCCGTTTACAATTCCTTTTGCCGTATCGTTCGTTACCTGAATCTGTTCGGAGTTAACGGCTATGAAAAGATTGTTATCGATTGTGTAAGCAATTTTAGACGGGTCTTTGAAATCCTTATTCTGTGCACCCAACTGAAGCTCGTTTAACTTTTTAACCCGGTGCGAATAAATATCGTAAGTTAAAAGAGAAGTGTTTTTCCAGAATCTTATCGTTGTGCTCGATACCCATTTAAAGCGGGGGAATGAAGGAAAAGTTTTATAGCCCGCTCTTTGCAAATCCTTATTAAATTGCTCAAGAGTTAAAAGTATCTGCCTGCCTTCGTTTTCTGCATTTTCTTTATAAAGAGATTCGGTTGTATCATCTGTGAACACATAAGCAAAGTCGTCTGTATCCGGTATCCATTGCAATTGCTGAAGTGATTTGGGATAAAGTGAACCGGGGTTCAGGGTAATCTGTTCGAGTGTAAAATCCTTTTGTGCAAAGAGGGAAGTGGATGTTATAAAAAGTATGAATAAAAATCCTGTGATTTTTTTCATTTGATTCTCCGGGTAGTTTTTGGTTGTTCAAAAATTCTTAATCTGTAATGATTGAAGTTATCAATTTCTTTTCAATTTCTTCAAACGGAAAATTTTTGATTTTTAGCTTGGGATGCTTATAATCCCAAATCCGGCTGGCGGGCTCTTCTTTCAGCTTAAAATTTGTTCGGTTGATGAATTTCGATTTGGCAGCCAATACATAAAAAGGTTTTTTGTGATATTTGCACAACACTGCAAGCGGCTTGCTTCCCGATTTATTTATCACATTTCCATTCTTTAATACAACATCTGCGCCGACTATTGCGGCATCAACTTCCGGAACATACATTCCCATCATTGCATCGGTTATCAGCTCTACGGAAATCCCTTTCTTCAAAAGTTCTTTTGCCATTAACCGTCCTTCGTTTGCCGGTCGCGATTCGGGAACAATAACTTTCAATCTTTTGTTTTTCTGATGCCATAACTGAAGCACTTTTAATATTGTTCTGCTGTTCGAAAGAGTGATGATTTTGTTTGCTGTTTTAAGCTTGTTATAAATTTTGTTAAAAATAATCCGATACTTCAGATTATCATCACCCGTTAATTTCCGAAGGTAATTCATCAATGCGATTGTGTCATCTTTCTTTATCAACTTTTTAATATCGTTAATATAGTTGGCTATAACGGCAAAGTGCTTCAGTTTGTCTTCGGCATTATCAATTATAAATTTTACGGCTTTGCCGTTGTTTACATTTTCAAGCAAAAGTTTGTTGAGCGCAGTTAATAAGTCGGATGAGCCGGAGGTTTTATCGTTTAATATTTTGTTAAGCTTTTGTTGCAGGGTTTTGTTCATAGCTAAACCGAAATCAAATC
>JAJRSV010000118.1 GCA_024278655.1 Bacteroidota bacterium
AAGAGATTGGGATACGATTGTATTATTACCGGTGATGCGGAGAAAATAAGAGCCGCCGGAAAAGTAATCTTCCCGGGAGTCGGTGAGGCAAGTTCGGCTATGAACTACTTAAAGAAAAATAAATTGGATACGCTAATAAAATCGTTAACGCAGCCGGTTTTGGGAATTTGTCTGGGACAGCAGTTGATGTGTAAATATTCGGATGAAGGTGATACTGATTGCCTTGGAATTTTTGATGCCGTTGTTAAAAAATTCCCTCCTGAAGAATTGGTGCCGCATATAGGATGGAACAATCTGGAAAACATAAAAGGAAAACTCCTTAAAGGAATAACAAACAACGATGATGTTTATTTTGTTCACAGCTACTATTCGGAAGTATGCAAAGACACTACAGCGGTTTGCAACTACATTGTTCCGTTTAGTGCGGCTATGCAAAAGGATAATTTTTACGCAACGCAATTTCATCCCGAAAAATCGGCTGAGGTTGGAGAGAAAATTTTAAAAAACTTTTTAGAGCTATGAAACGAGCATGCAAAATCTTTTACACACAAGTAGATGATTATAATGCGAGTTCCATCTGACCAAAAAAGAGAAATTATAAACAGATGAAGATAATACCGGCAATAGACATAATCGACGGGAAATGTGTGCGTCTTACCAAAGGCGATTATTCCACACAAAAAAATTACAACGAAAATCCGTTGGAAGTTGCAAAAGAGTTTGAAGCAAACGGCATTAAGTATTTGCATTTGGTTGATCTGGACGGAGCAAAATCGAAACGGATAATCAATCATAAAGTTTTAAATGATATCTCAACAAAGACATCTTTAAAGATTGATTTCGGCGGAGGATTAAAAAGCAATGAGGATTTGAAAATCGCCTTCGAAAACGGAGCATCACAAATTACGGGAGGAAGTATTGCAATTAATAATCCCGCATTGTTTTTAGAATGGTTGGATGAATACGGCAATGATAAAATAATTTTAGGCGCCGATTGTTATAACCGTAAAATCGCAACACAAGGATGGCAGAAAAGTTCGGATGTTGATGTAATTGATTTTATTAAAGATTACGAAAGTAAAAACATCAGGTATGTTATATGCACGGACATTTCAAAAGACGGAATGTTACGAGGACCTTCAACCGAACTGTATGCCGAAATATTGGAACAAACCAACGTGAAGCTTATTGCAAGCGGCGGTGTTTCTTCCGTTAAAGATTTGGAAACTTTAAAAGAGATCGGATGTGAAGGAGCAATTGTGGGTAAAGCAATTTACGAAGGAAAAATAAAATTGAATGAATTGAGTAAGTTATGTTGAAAAAAAGAATTATCCCCTGTCTGGATATTAAAGACGGTCGCACTGTAAAAGGTGTGAACTTCGTAGATATCCGCGATGCGGGCGACCCGGTAGAGTTGGCTAAAAAATATGTGCGGGAAGGAGCCGACGAGCTTGTGTTTTTGGATATCACCGCTACCGAAGAGAAAAGAAAAACACTTTCGGAACTTGTGGAAAAGATTGCTAAAGAAATAAACATTCCTTTTACTGTCGGCGGAGGAATTAATTCTCCCGAAGATGTGTCTGCAATTATAAAAGCGGGAGCCGATAAAGTAAGTATTAATTCTTCCGCTGTTAAACGTCCCGGACTTATTACAGAAATAGCGGAACAATACGGCAGCCAATGTGTTGTGGTTGCAATCGATACAAAGTTTGAAAACGGTGAGTGGATGGTGTACGTAAGCGGGGGAAAAATTCCAACGGCACTGAAAACTCTTGAATGGGCAAAGCAGGTTGAAAATTCGGGTGCGGGCGAAATACTGCTCACATCAATGAACAACGACGGTACGAAAAACGGATTCGCCGTTGACATTACCAACGAAGTGAGTGAAGCTGTAAACATTCCTGTAATCGCTTCAGGCGGTGCGGGAACAAAAGCTCACTTCGAAGAAGTTTTTGAGAAAACAAAAGTTAGCGGAGCGTTGGCTGCCAGCATTTTTCACTTCGGAGAAATTACAATTCCGGAATTAAAAAATTATTTGAGAATTAAAAACATACAGGTAAGATGAATATTAAATTTAATAAAACAACCGGCTTGGTGCCTGCAATTATCCAGGACTTCAGAACCCTCCGGGTGCTGATGCTCGGTTACATGAATGAAGAAGCTTTTTCGAAAACACAGAAAGAAGGCAGGGTTACTTTTTTCAGCCGCAGCAAAAACAGGTTGTGGACCAAAGGAGAAACCTCCGGTAATTTTTTGGTAGTAAAAGATATTATAACGGACTGTGATGACGATACAATTCTTATAAAAGCCGAGCCGCAGGGACCGACATGCCACACCGGTTCAACGTCTTGTTTCAAAGAGGAAACATCGAAAGGATTTTTATATCAATTAGAACAAACCGTTGCACAGCGAATTGATGATGATGATAAAGATTCTTATACAAACAAACTCTTTAAAAGCGGAATAAATAAAGTAGCACAAAAAGTGGGCGAAGAAGCGGTTGAGTTGGTAATCGAAGCAAAAGACAGCAACGATGAGCTCTTTAAAAACGAAGCAGCCGATTTACTTTATCACTTTTTAATACTGCTTAAAACCAAAAAGGTGAAACTTGAAGATGTGGAAGAAGTTTTATTCCGGCGATCGGAGAAATCCGGCAGATAATGTAACATTAATTCGACCGTTAAACATAATTTATCTCAATTTTCAATTTCACCCATTCGAGTCACTTTAAACCGCCGCAAGGTGTAAAAGTTAAGAGCATATTTCTCCTTAAAAGTGAATCGGCGCTTATTATGGTTTTCATCAAAAAACTTAAAATCGCAGCTGCATTAATCCGGGTGTCAAAAACAATTGACCTTATCCGGTTTTTCCGGTTGATAACTGTTTTAACGTCCGATTTCAATACATCCGGGTATCAATATTGCGGGAATAAGGCAAAAATGTTTATTAATATTATTCCGGTATTTGCATATTTAAAAATATTTGTTATCTTATCGATAGAAATAAAACAAATAGCGGAATTAATCAACTAACTTTTAACATTGTATAAAAACTCTTCTGCCGATATTACCACGTTTAATTAGCTTTTATACCATTTCAATATTAATAATAAAATCAGTTAAAATTACTATATGACAAACACACACTCATTTCATATTCCCGTAATGGGATTAGGATTTACAATCGACACTCCATTAAAGGTTTCTCAGTACGGAATCGATTCCGTAATTTCTTTAGTCGATGATTTGCTCCTCGAAAAGTTGAGGAAGATGTACTGCAGCAAATACAAAATCCCTTATAATGAGATCACAGAAAAAACCGAAGATTACCGGGCGAAAAGGATTACATCCTACCTGAATTTAATTAACATTCTTGCCGAAAAGAAATTCGATGAATTAAAAAATGCGGTTATAGAAAAAGGCAACGAAATAAGAGACTACTTTAATATGCTTCCGGACAGCTCCGAAATAAAACAGGAGTTCAAACGTCTGACCGAAAAATATTTACACTTGCATGAATTCGAGAGCTGGATAAAAGAGCATTTGAAAATGGGCAGCATAGATGTGAACATAATGACCAAAGTTGATAACGATAATTACCGCAACGGCAAAAAACTGCCGGTTGAGTTTAACGATGCACATGCCGCACTCAGAGGATACGCTAACAGCGATTTGAAATCTTCAATAATCCTCTCGGCTGGAATGAACCCGAGGTTGTACGGCTACATGGAAAATTTCGAGGATTTTTATCCTGATGAAAACGGAGAGATAAGAAAGAAAATTGTTCTTAAGGTAAGCGATTACCGTTCGGCTTTTATACAGGGTAAGTTTCTTGCCAAGAAAGGACTCTGGGTTTCCGAGTACAGAATAGAATCGGGACTTAACTGCGGCGGGCACGCTTTTGCAACCGACGGATATTTAATGGGTCCGATATTAGCCGAGTTCAGGGATAACCGTGATGCACTGATTCAGTCGAATCACGAACTTCTCATACAGGGCTTATCGAAGAAAGACCGCCCGGTTCCCAAAGAAAAGCTGCCGTTAAAAATTACCGCCCAGGGCGGCGTAGGCACTGCTGAAGAACATATGTTTTTATTAGAACATTACAAGCTCGATTCCATCGGCTGGGGAACACCGTTTCTTCTCGTTCCCGAAGTTACTAATGTCGATGAGCATACGCGTCAACTGCTTGTACAAGCGCAGGAAAAAGATTTATACTTAAGCAGGATTTCTCCTTTGGGTGTTCCGTTCAATTCACTCAGGGGAAATACAAAAGACCTGGAAAAAATGGATTTCGTTCGTAAGGGCAGACCCGGAAGCTCGTGTCCGAAAAAGTTCCTTGTCTCGAACACCGAGTTTACCGACAAAGCTATTTGCACCGCTTCGCGCCAATACCAGAACCTGAAAATAAAAGAGCTTAATTCGATGGATCTGACTCCGGAAGAATATAAAAAACGATTCGATAAAATTGTCGAGAAATCATGCTTGTGTATCGGTCTCGGAACAACCCCTCTTATCAATAACGATATTGAAAGAAAAGTTGAAGGCGATACCGTTTCAATTTGCCCGGGACCCAATATGGCGTACTATTCCGAAGTTATTACACTAAAGAAAATGGTTGACCATATTTACGGCAGAACGAATATCATTAAAAGAAACGATCGTCCCAATCTTTTTGTTAAAGAGCTTAAGCTTTACATCAATTACTTAAAAGACAAAATTGATGAGATGAAAGATTCGATGACGGAAAGACAGGAAAAATACCTGTTCGGTTTTGTAAAAAATCTTCAGGACGGTATTGACTACTACAACGGACTGTTCAATGAGTTGAAGGGCAAATTCGAAGATAAAAAAGAAGAGATTCTTTACGAATTGGATTCATGCCGAAAATCGTTACAACAGTTAACCTCTCAAATAGAAAAATTAACGATGAGTTCCGCTGTTACACAATAAACGCAACCGGAAAAATTATTAAATGAATATGTTATAATGCTCACTCATCCGGGTGAGCATTTTTAATTAATGCCGTATAATCCCCGTCAGTATCCACGTCCTGGAATATCTCTTTGTAACTACACCGGTAGAATTTCTTTTTCACCAACGGATTGTTGCTTACATCCCTTAAATTACTTTCAGCCGGTGAACCGGTTATCAAATCAAACAAACTTTTATCAATTAAAACCGGATGTCCTCTGCGTTTATTCATTTCGGGTTGAATCCAGTTATGCTTATCATCAATCTGCTTAACTAACTCAGCGTAAAAACTTTCCGGCAATCCCGGCTGATCTACGAAATGATAAATAATCCAATCGCTTCCGGCTGCTTTAATTAAACCGGCTTGCAGCGATGTAAACATTCCCTTCTCATAATTTTCGTTATGCACAAATTCGACGGGTGTATTATAAGTCAACTGATTTACATTCGTTTCGATCAGCCCGGCTTTATATCCGGTAACAACAATAACCTTATCGCAAACAGAGCTTAGCTTTAATACAATATTCTGAATAAAAGTTTTACCTTTGTAGTTAAGCAAAGGTTTAAACTTACCCATACGTCCGGATAAACCGGCGGAGAGAATTAAGCCGTATATTTTATAAGTACTCAAAATTTCATTATCAATTTATAATAGCGGATGTAATTTAGTAAAAGCATTTCAAAACTTTTAAAAAGCAGAATAAGATTATCGTGTGATATATTTTTATTTATGCATATAATTATTTTGACCGGTTGAATTATATTTGGTATTTTACTTAATCAATTCGAAAGCAAAAAAGACAGATGAGAAATAAGACGATTAAATTCATAGTACTATCTGTTATTTTACTGATAACAGGTATTATAATCACTTCCTGCAACGAAAATAAAATCAATCAACAGAAACCGGAACAAGTAACTGAAAATCAAAATCATCAGGGAATGATGGGTAATATGAAAATGAAGAACGATAACCGTGTTTCACTTAACCTTTCGCCACAACAGGCGCAGCATCAATTGATGAATATGCGAAATCATGTTGTGGCAGTGCAAACAATAATTAACTATTTAGCAAATGATGAATTCGATAAAGCTTCGGAAGTTGCACATTCCAAATTAGGTTTGACCGAAGAGATGGAAAAGATGTGCACATCATTCAGCAACCCGGATTTCGTTTCGCTGGGTTTGGCGTTTCATAAAAATGCCGATAAATTGAGTGACATATTAAAAACCAAAGATAAAAATAAATCGCTGCAGGCATTATCAACAACAATAAGCTACTGTGTTTCCTGCCACGAATCTTTCAGACAGTAAACCGGCAATTAAAAATAAGCGTAAAAAAATCGGCAGATAAACATCTGTTGTATTTCATTATAAATTATTACAAAAGAAAGGTGGTTCATCATCAAATATCAATTAATACTTCTGCTTGCCGTAACTCTTATGTTCTCAAATATATTTGCACAAAATTCATCCGGCATTAATAAAAAAGGACTGCTTTTAGATTTGTCATTCGGCAATTCATTTGTTGATGATGCTAATAACCTTTCCGGTATCGAATCCAATAACGTAAACTTTGTTGCAGACAGATACGGTAAGAAAAACTCGGCGGCGGGTTTTACCGGAACAGATTCATACATTAAAGTCCCGCTCAATATAAACCCCGATGAACAGCCGTCGTTAACTATTTTGCTATGGGCGAGGATTAAAGAAGATACCGGAAATAAAATGGCTTTATTATCACAGGACAACGGGGATTACGACCGTTCGGTTTATGTGGTTAACAGGAAAGGTGCTATGTTCGGTGGAAATGATTTGCCGGTATTAATCGGTTCACAAATATCCGATAAAGGATGGTTTTTTATTGCGGCAGTTTATAACCAGGCAAATGGAACATACTTTTTATCTGTTAACGGAAATGCTTATGAAGGAAACGGTAAAACCACGCAAGGTTTGGATTACTTTTACATCGGGGCAAATCCTTCGTTCGGTGATTTCCTTAACGGCGCGGTTGATGATATCAGAATTTTCAAAAGAGCATTAACCAAAGAAGAGATTAAGGAAATTTTTGAAACCGAAAGTAAAGATGCCATAATTGAACCGGAATCCGTTCAGTATTATTATTCCGATAAAGGTAAAGATGCAGATGTAAAGATAAGAGTCGGTGATGTTGATAATCTCGGTTTCGGCTGGCCTGCAAACTTTGATCCGTTCTGCGGAAACAAGACACCCAAACATCCTTACCCCTGGCAGCCGAATGATAATGATTATCCCGGCACCGACAGAATAATGGTTGGAAGTAGTTCGGTAAATGAAGATATGAAATTAGACGGTTACTCCAGATTTACAAGCAGACCGGAAAACAATCCGGTTCCCATAAAAATTTCTTTCCCCGAACCGTCGATAAAAATTAATTCAATCGTGCTGCAAATGTTTATAGATGATTTTCAGGCACCGAAATTCGGTTCGTCATTTCAGTTCAGTATTAACGGGAAAAGATTATCTTATATAGAAAATGTTTTAAACACGGTTAATCAAACCGGACCTATCGGGAAACTCGTGACCTTTGGAATATTACCGGAAGATTTCTCTCTTTTTGAAAACGGTAATGTGGAAATTATGATAGACGATCCGCAAACCGGAATCGGAGACGGTTTCGCACTTGACTTTGTACAGATACTTATAAACCCGCACGAAGAATATACCTGCACGGGAAACATCAAAGGAATTGTAAAAGATGAAGAAGGAAATTTATTAGACAGCGTGCTGGTAACTACCGGCTCGCTCGAAGAAACTTTAACCGGCTCAAAAGGTGATTTCGCTTTGATGAATGTACCTTCGGGACTCGCAAATGTAAACGCACAAAAAACCGGCTACGAATCAGAAAGTTTAATGATTGATTTGAAACGCGATGAGACGAAAAACGTTACCATTGTCTTAAAGAAAAAAGGCAGCGAAGATGAAGACCGCATTAAAAAGGAACTGGACAAAAAAGGAACCATTAATTTATACGGCATTCACTTCGAAACAAACAAGACGGTTCCGAAACCTGAATCGAAAAGTACTTTGGATGCATTGCTGAATGTTTTAAAATCGGATAAGAATATTAAAATTATTATTGTCGGTCACACAGACAGCGACGGTTCGGAAGAATTCAATCAAAAGCTTTCGGAAGAAAGAGCCGGATCGGTAAAAAACTGGTTAATTAAACATGGAATTTCCGCCAGCCGTATGAATTATAAAGGCATGGGAGAAACATCACCCGTTGCAAGCAATAAAACCGCGGAAGGAAAAGCATTGAACCGGAGAGTGGAAATTGTTGTACAATAGTTGTTTGTTATAACAACACACAATCATTTGTAAACTACCCGACTGTAATAGTGATATATGCTTGCATATCGTTTCTATTAAAATTATTTTGTTAGCCGGTTACCATTAGCAAGTACGCTAATCATCTTTTTCCCGCATAAAATTAGTGTCAGACAAAGTAACCCGGGTTATTATAAATAATAATACCGGGGAATTTTTAACCGGCATAGTGCTGCAATATATAAGCATCCGGGTTTTTGTTATTTAACCCGCTTATTATATGCAATGCATGCTTTCCTATTAATTAAAAATCCGGAGGTAATGTTTATGCTGCAAACCGAACCCATTGGGAGCATCCCGCGTCCCAAAGAAGTGATTGAAGCCATTCAGGCATTTGAAAAGGGAGATTTACAACAAACCGAATTGGATAAAATTTTCGACGACGCTGTAAAGGACACGATTAAGAAGTTCGAAGAAACCGGTTCGCCGGTTATAAGCGACGGCGAACAAACCAAACCGAGCTTTGCAACTTACCCGGTTCATGGCTTAACTAATCTTGCATCCGGCGGAGTGGTTATTCCTTTTGATGACGGACATTCAAGGCAACTACCTGTTTTAACCGAAGGTCCGTTTAAGTATGGTACTTACGCAGCTTCGTATTTAATTAGAGCAAAACAGTACGCTACCAGACCGCTTAAGCAGGCGGTTATCTCTGCATCGGCTTTAAGCTTGTTTTACCCGCAGGATGGAATTGAAGGTTACTCCCGGGAAGAGTTTATCAACGACCTTGTAAACGAAGCGGTTGCCGATATACGCAAAAGTCTGGAGGCAGGTGCACATAAAGTACAGATTGATTTTACCGAAGGACGGCTCGCAGTTAAACTCGATCCGGGCAAAGGTTTGTTAAAAAGTTTTATCGATTTGAACAACCGTGTGCTTTCGCATTTTACGCCGGAAGAAAGAATGCGCATCGGTGTGCATACCTGTCCCGGCGGCGATCACGATGCAACACACAGCGCCGATGTTGATTATAAAGAACTGCTGCCGTTGTTGTTCGAGCTTAACGTTGGTAATTTTTATATGGAATTTGCAGGCGAAAAAGATAAAGACCATGTGCTCGAAGTAATTAAAGAATACCGCAAGCCGGACCAAACGGTTTTCCTCGGTGTTATTGATGTAATTAACGAAAAAGTTGAAGACCCGACAGATGTTGAAGCGCTGATTCTTCATGCTGCCGAATACATTCCGAAAGAATACCTCGGAACAACAGACGACTGCGGCTACTCACCTTTTACCGATGACATTTCAACTTCGCGCCAAACTGCTTTTGCAAAAATTAAAGCAAGAGTGGAAGGAACTAAAATGGCATCGGCAAAATTGGGATAACCGAAAGCCGAATAGCGGAAAACACATTGTCATCCGGTTAACGGAAAATTGTCATTCTGAATCCCGACCGCCTTTGGAACGCCGGTCGGGATGAAGAATCTTATTGTTTAATACCACTATGAGGGTGAGATATTTCGCTCCGCCTGTCTGCTGACAGGCAGGCTCAATATGACAAAGAAAGGTCGGATGCAATATTAATATTAGTGTGATTCTCTGCGATCATCTCCCCGGCGCATCCATATCTTTCAAACCGTTGCCGGTTATAAGCAGCAGAATTTTCTCGGAGAAATAAAACTTATCCAGTTCCGCTAATTTTTTATAAGCTGCATAAACCGATGCCGACGAAGGTTCGCATAAAATTCCGGTTTGTTTAACAAACTCTTTCTGCGCCGATAGAATTTCTCCGTCGGTTACTGCAATTGCAAAACCGTTACTCTCCCTAATTGCTTCGGCAGCCATATAAAGATTACGCGGTGCGCCTGCAGATATGCTGTCGGCAATTGTATCGGCGGGTTTGTATTCAAACTCTCCGGAAGTTAAATACCTTACCAAAGCATCACTTCCTGCAGATTGAACGGCAACAAGTTTCGGCAGTTTGTCAATCCAGCCGAGCAGCAGCAGCTCTTTGAATCCCTTGTAAACTCCCGATATAATCACACCGTCGCCAACGGGAACGAAAATATAATCGGGGATGTTACCTTTTGTGGAAATAAAAATATCGTACGCCGCAGACTTCTTCCCTTCTATGGTTAAAGGATTGTATGCAGTGTTACGGTTGTACCAATGGTTTTTCTTTGATTCTTCGAGGCACACATCGAAAGCCAAATCGTAATCGCCGTTAACCACTTCCAACCTTGCGCCGTAAGCTTCAATCTGTATGCGCTTTGCGGCGGGAATGTTTTGCGGCACATAAATACGCGAAGCCAGTCCGAGCCGTGCACAAATACCCGCAAGCGATGAACCCGCATTACCGGTTGATGCCGCCGCTACCTCGCTTACACCCATCTCAATCGCTTTTAACACGACAAGCGATGTTGCCCTGTCTTTATAAGAAAGTGTGGGATTGCGCGTATCATCCAACAGCCACAAATCCCTTTCGTTAATTTGATATTTTAAGAGTTGATCGGAAGGAAGTGCAAGTTTAATTAACTGATCGTATGTGAAGTTGTTAAAATTGAGCGGCATCAAATCGGGGTATAACCAGAACCTGCCGGGATTCATCCTCAGGAAATCATTCCTGTCAATTACTTTTTTCAATCCTTCGTAATCGTAAACAACTTCTAACACACCTTCCAACGGACGGTTCTTTTCCGCCTTACCGCATTTGGGACAGAGATAAATAAATTCACTTTCAATTTTTTCCGGGGGGTATTCTTCTTTGCAGTTGATGCACCTGTAAATGTAGTTGCTCATATATCTGTAGTAAGATTAAGATTGTTTGTTTTTAATTACCATTTCACCAATTGATAAAATTTCAGGTATGCAAAATAATGAAAATCTGGTTATTTGTTGATTGTGGT
>JAJRSV010000010.1 GCA_024278655.1 Bacteroidota bacterium
AAACTTTATTGAAGGTAACGGCGGCGAAATAATTCTTTCGAACAGGGTTGATAAGCTAATTGTTGAAAATAGTTCGGTAAAGGAAATAGTAACCGCAAAGCATGTTTATAACGAATTTGATTTTGTAATTGCCGCTCTTCCGCCTTCCGCAGTAAATAAACTAATCCCGGAAGATTTGATTAACGGGAAAATCGATTTCACATATTCATCAATATTGAATGTACACATTTGGTTAAAAGAAAATCCTTTCAGCGAAGAGTATTACGGTTTACTTAACTCACCCGTACACTGGGTTTTTAACAAGGGAACGCATATAAATCTTGTTATAAGCGATGCCGATTATTTAATGGATAAAAATAACGATGAGATAATGAACATGTGTACCGGTGAGCTTCGAAAATATTGCGGGATTAAACCGGATGAGGTTATTGATTATAAAATCCTAAAAGAAAAACGTGCTACTATTGTTCCTTCTATTGATTCTGTTTATTCAAGACCTTCGGTAAAAACAAAAGTAAACAATCTGTTTTTAGCCGGCGACTGGACAGATACCGGTCTGCCTTCAACAGTTGAAAGTGCGGCTAAAAGTGGTAGGGTTGCTGCGGAAACTGTAATTAGTCATTAGTCATTAATGGTCATTTATAGTCATAAGTAGTCATTTGTTGTCATTTATTGTTGTTTGAATAGATTCCTTCAGCCATTCACTCATTCAGCCATTCAAATTTCTTTGGTCTTTTTACTTCCTACCATTCGGTAGGCAGGTTGTCTTTTGTCTTGTTTTTGTCAAATGTCAGACGTCAAACGTCAAATGAAAAATTATTCAGCCATTCGGTCATTCAAATTTCTTTAATCTTTTTACTTCCTACCATTCGGTAGGCAGGTTGTCTTTTGTCTTGTTTTTGTCAAACGTCAAATGAAAAATCATTCAGCCATTCAAGCATTCAGTCATTCAAATTTCTTTAGTCTTTTTACTTTTATCTTTTGTCTTTTTTTGTCAAACGTCAAATGAGAAATCATTCAGCCATTCAAACATTCAATCGAAGTTTCTTTAATGTTTCAAATAGGAAATCACGGCTTGAATTTTACAAGCTCAATATTCTTTATAATTTCATAATGCTTAACATTCCCGGTTAATATTTTTACACCGTTCGACATAGCGGTTGCTGCTATAAGGGCATCGGCTAAATAAAGAGAATCGCTAAGGTAATGTTGTTCCACTAAAAACATTGCTTTGGCGGAAATAGTTTCATCGATATATAAAATTTTTGCATTCCATTTTCTTAATGCAGCCCTTAAAAGAAACAATTCGTTTTTATTTCTCATTCCCTGGACCAATTCCATATAAGTGATAACAGAAATACAAAACTCATCCTGTTTGTCAATTGCTTTTTTTGCTTTCACATTGCCGCGCATATACCAGATTAAGACGTCAGTATCAATCATTATCATAAGGGGCGCGCCTTTCTTATTTTGCGTATGTAAGCATCAACATCTTTTAAATCTTTTCTGTCTTTCCATATTCCGAACAATTCATTGTCTTTACTGTTTTTTTTGGACTTTTTGAAAGGTGTTAATCTTGCAAGAGGTTTGCCTCTGAATGTGATTATAACTTCTTCTCCCCGTAAAACCGATTCAAGCAGTTCTTTAGTTCGGAACCTTAGCTCTTTTGCCGTTGAATACATAATATTCTCCTTCTTCAAGTTTATACTTCGAAATATAAACTTAGACATTCAAAAAAGCAATGCTTAATAACTGCAGTTTTGTGATTCGATTTTTAGTTATTAGTTCTTGGTTCTTGGTGCTTGGTTCGTGGTTCTTGGTTTAATTATTTATGTTGGTGTCGGACTATATTTTAAGCAAATTAAAAATTAGGTTAATTAGAAATTAGATCAATCCATCTTCGTTTTGCATCTTAAAACTGTCTTAAACTACGCCGGATAGTTTAATCGAAATTTCTTATATCTTTCTTGTCAAATGTCAGACGTCAAACGTCAAATGGAAAAAACATTCAATCATTCAGCCATTCAATCATTCAGTCATTCAAATTTCTTTCGTCTTTTTACTTCCTACCATTCGGTAGGCAGGTAATCTTTTGTTTTATAATCTTGTAATCTTGCAATTTTGTAATCTTGTAATCATTCCAACCCTTCCTCACTCAACAAATAAGCAAGTATTGCCATTGCAGCGGAACCGAGTTCAAGTTCGCGTGGATGGACTTCCTCATAAACATCGTTAGCCGAATGATGCAAATCGAAGTACCGTTGATTATCGGGTACATAACCGAAAAGGGCTTTTGTGTTTTTTATTCTTCTTATATCGGGACCGCTGCCGCCTTTCCGTATCCAGTCGATTCCCGCTTTTTGCAATACCGGTAACCACGATTTTACCCTGGCTAATACTCCCTCCGATTTCGTATCGATTGTAAACCCTCTCGGTGTAAAACCGCCGCGGTCCGATTCAATTGCTGCCAAATGATACTCTTCCGAATTTTCGGCAAACCTGCTGTATTCTTTTGAGCCGAGCGAACCGTTCTCTTCGTTTATAAACAGAACGCATCGAATGGTTCTTTTCGGTTGTATGTTTAACCTTCTGAAAAGATCAAGTACTTCGATAGATTGAATGCATCCTGCGCCGTCATCATGCGCACCTTCTCCAACATCCCAACTGTCGATGTGTCCGCCGACTACAATTATCTTATCCGGGTATTCACTTCCTTTTATCTCGCCGATAACATTAAACGATTTTGCATCCGGTAATGTTTTACAATCCAATATCAGATTTAATTTCAAATCCGGATCTTCCTGCAGTGCAAGACTCAGAAAATCTGCATCCACATTGCCGAGTGCAACGGCGGGAATTTTAATCAGCGAATCAACATACTGCACGGTTCCGGTATGCGGAACAGTATCGTACTTTGTAGTAACCGAACGGATAACCACACCTATTGCTCCGTACTTTGCCGCTTCAATTGCACCGTAAACTCTTTTCTGAACCGATTCGGAATATCCTTTAAAAGTATTCGTGTACGATTGATTAAAAGCACTGCTGAAGAAAACAATTTTCCCTCTTACACTTTCTTTATTTTGTTTCAAATCATCAAAACTTTTTATTTCGATAACGTTTGCGGCAATACCTTCCGGCGGTGTTCCCACGCTTCCGCCAAGTGCCGAAATGTGAAGCGATACACCGTTAAACTTTTTTGAATTAATTATTCCTGCAAGTTCCGTAGTTCCTCTTTCCCAATGCGGAACCATTACCGGCTGAAGCCAAACAGAGTCGCATCCCAACTCTTTTAATTTGTTCTTCGACCAGTTAATTGCCATCAGAGAATTTCTTGAACCGGACAATCGGGGTCCCAGTCTGCAAAGGTTTTTCAAGTACTCGTAACCCTTTTGTTCATTCAAAGCGGATGAAACAATTTGTTCTGCTACTAACTGGTATTGGTTTGTTTTTGATGAATCGAAAATTACCTGAGCGTTAGCGGTAGAAATTGATAAGGATGTTGAGACAATAAAAAGATATACTACTATTTTCTTAAATGAAAATATGTTCATAACAATCTCCGCAGTAAGAAATTTTGTTTGTAAAGATTAATGTTAATGAAAAAATAAGTTTAATAAAAAATGAAACAGCAGTTAGCCATTGTTCATATCTGGTGAATGTTGTCTGATTTTAATTAACTCAAGTTGACCGGTAAAAAATAAGGAAATTTTGTAATATTTGTAGAACGGAAAAAAAAATAAAGGGATAAAATGTTTAGATTACAAAGAATCCCATTAAAGATAGAATCAATACTAGCAGATTTACAAATATTCTTC
>JAJRSV010000119.1 GCA_024278655.1 Bacteroidota bacterium
GGACCGGAGCTTATTCCACCCAACCAGACTTTCTTCGTGGGCGGCGCCAACTCGGTGCGCGGCTGGCGTGCACGACAGCTTGTGCCGGTTAATGTTATAAATTTTATCGGGTTAACCAATCCGGTCGAGAATAACATACGCGGCGGCACCATCGTTATCGAAGGTTCGATAGAAGAGAGACGGAAATTCGATAACGATTTCGGTTACGCTCTGTTTTTCGATTACGGTAATACCTGGAACAATTATAAGGAGATTAAGCTGAAAGAACTGGCGCTTGCCATCGGGCTCGGCATTCGGTACTATTCTCCGTTTGCACCGTTCCGGTTCGATATAGGTTGGAAATTGTGGGATCCTTTAAACGAGCGGACGCTTTTTAAGAGCGCTTTCCTGCAAAGCTTCGAAATTCACTTCGGAATAGGCGAAGCTTTTTAGATTATTCAATATTTTTTTGAATACCTTCCATTAATTCGTTATTTTTCGGGCTCTTTTTTTAATTTTGAGTATTATGATTTACAGCATGACCGGTTACGGCAAAGCAACCGCCGTAAAAAATAATTTAAATGTAGAGGTTGAGCTGAAAAGCGTTAACAGCCGATACCTCGAAATGTTCCTTAAGCTTCCATCGTCTCTTGCAAATAAAGAGTACGAGCTGAGGGAAATTTTAAAATCGAAAATTAAAAGAGGCAAGGTTAACGCGGTAATAAAAATAGAACGCAACGAAATTGCAGACCTCGCTTCGATTATTAATGAACAGAAGCTTAAAGATTACATCCGTCTTCTCGAAAAAGTAAAAAAGATGGGGAAGATTAAAGACGAAATAAAGTTAGATCATATAATTAACAGCAGGGATATTTTTATAACCACCGAGGCAGAACTTTCCGATTCGGAATTTAATCTTGTTAAACGGACTTTGAACAGCGCTATTAACAATTTACTTGAGATGAAAAAGAAAGAAGGTGTTGAACTTGCAAAAGACCTTCAGAAAAGAATAAAGAAAATTGAGCGGCGTGTAACTTCAATCGAAGGTGAATTTAAGAAAAGTATTAATGCTAATTATAAAAAGCTTAAAGAACGGGCTGCAAAAATTTTAGGCGATGCGAATATCGATAAAGACCGTTTGAATCTTGAACTTGCATTGATGGCAGACCGGGCGGATATAACGGAAGAGTGTGTAAGATTAAAAAGCCATCTTAAATTTTTTGTTGAAAGTATGAGCAAAGACCCCGAAGCAGGAAGGAAGCTTAACTTTTTATGCCAGGAACTGAACAGGGAAGCGAATACGATTTCTTCCAAATCGATATCCACATCGATTACACATAAAGCAGTTCTGATAAAAGAAGAAGTGGAAAAAATCAGAGAACAAATTCAAAATATCGAGTAAGCGGTGGGTGAAACCAAAGGCAAAATAATTGCTGTTTCGGCACCGAGCGGTGCGGGGAAGACTACGATAATTAAAAATATACTGAAGCGTTTTCCCGAAATAGTTTTTTCCGTATCGGCAACAACCCGTCCGAAAAGACCGAACGAAACCGACGGAGTTGAATATTTTTTTATCACCGAAGACGAGTTCAAAAAGAAAATTGAAAACGGTGAATTTGTTGAGTGGGAAAAATTTTACGATTACTATTACGGCACATACAAAAGTTTTATTGATGACAATATAAACTCCGGCAAGACGGTTCTTTTGGAGATTGATGTTAAAGGTGCTCTTTCGATTAAAAGAATATATCCCGATGCACATTTGATTTATATTATGCCGCCGAGCTTCGAAGAGCTTGTAAAACGGCTTAAAGAGCGTAAAACCGAAACCGAAGCCGATTTGAAAAAAAGAATTGAGAGAGCCAAAATGGAATTGAGCCAAAAGGACAAATTTGACTATATTGTTGTTAACGAAGATTTAAATAAAGCAATTGAAGAAACAGCGAGTTTAATTAAAAAAATAATTCATAAGGAGATATAAAAAATGCAGATAGTACCGATTGATTTACGCAAGATTGACGAAAGAGCTGCAAATATTTACGAAGCAGTAATTGTTTCTGCATTGCGTGCGAGACAAATTAACGACGAAATAAAAATTGAGTTCAACGCTCTGCTTTCCACTATTCCCGAAACACAAACAGACGACGAAACCGAAGATATCGATAATCCGGCGCAGTTAAAGATTTCACTCGAAATGGAAAAGAGACCGAAACCTCATATTCAGGCATTAAGAGAACTGCTTAACGGCGAAATTGAATATCGTTACAAAGACTAAACGAAATTAAAAATATTTTTTTATTTTGAATCCGGCTTCTGCCGGATTTTTTATTCATTAAAATAAAGTAGAACGATGGCAAGGGATGTATTAAACGGAAAGAAAATTGTTCTGGGAGTAACGGGCTGTATTGCTGCGTATAAGTCTGCATATCTTTTAAGGGAATTGAAAAAGCGCGGTGCGGATGTTAAAGTTGTAATGACACCATCGGCAACCGAATTTATTACGCCGCTTACTCTTTCATCACTTTCTCAAAATCCTGTGGTGGTAAATCTTTTTCCGCCTTCGCAATCCGAAGATACCGGACTAACTACCTGGCACATCGATTTGGCTTTATGGGCTGACCTTATTTTAATTGCACCCGCAACGGTAAACACAGTCGCAAAAATAGCACACGGTTTTGCCGATAACGCTTTAACAACAGTTGTAACGGCTGCACGCTCTCCGGTTATAATTGCTCCCGCCGCCGATGTAGATATGTATGAAAACCAACTCACAAAAGAGAACTTACAAAAGCTCGAATCGTTGGGGTTTTACATTATTCCTGCAGAAGAAGGTGAACTTGCAAGCGGGTTAAAAGGTAAAGGAAGATTCCCTGAAACAGATAAAATAACGGATGTGGCAGAAATGATTCTTTCCGGCTATAAAAAAGATTTAACCGGAAAGAAAATTTTAATTACCGCCGGACCTACTTACGAAGATATCGACCCGGTCAGATTTATAGGTAACCGTTCTTCGGGTAAAATGGGATTTGCACTTGCCAAGGCAGCTTACCTGCGCGGTGCGGAAGTTACTGTTATTTCCGGACCTTCATCGGAAACAGCTTACCAGGAAGTGAAACGAATTGATGTGCGCAGCGCTGATGAGATGAAAAAAGCCGTTACAAAAGAGCTGAAGAAAAACGATGTGCTTATAATGGCTGCTGCAGTTGCCGATTACAAACCTGCGAGAAAAGTCGCAAAGAAATTAAAGAAGGAACAAAAGCTTTCCGAGATAAAATTGAGTGTTACCGATGATATTCTCGCATCAATTAAAAAAGAGGGGAAAACAGTTGTTGGGTTTGCTTTGGAAACCGATAACGAACTTGCAAACGCAAAGAAGAAATTAAAAAGTAAAAACCTCGATATGATTGTGCTGAACTCATTAAAAGATAAACGAAGCGGGTTTGAGTTCGATACAAACAAAGTTACTGTTATTAAAAGAAGCGGAAGAGCAATTAAGCTGCCTCTTCAATCAAAATTTCAGATTGCAAATAAAATACTGAATGAAATACTGAACGTTTAACAGGGAAAAACAGCCCACGGTTTCTAACCGTGGGTATAATAAACGCAAACAAAATTAAAAGTTAACCGTTTTAACGGTTTTTGTCAGCATCGAAAAATTTGAATAACTTTTATATGAACAACCAGTTAAAAAAACAAATAGTAGAAGCATTAAAAGACCAGAAAGAAATTTTTGGCGATGAACTATTCGAAGAAAAATTGAAGAAAAGAAAAACATTAGTTGTATCCGAAAAGAAAGAAGTTTATATGGAAGAACCCGCACTGTTTCCCGAGGAAAAAGAGGATTGGGAGTTAGCTAAATCACTTGAAGAACTTGAAGGATTAATTAAAGATTGCACTGAATGCCGCCTGCACGAAGGAAGAAACAAATTTGTATTTGGTGTCGGAAATCCGAATGCCGATGTAATGGTAATCGGCGAAGGACCCGGTGCCGAAGAGGATAAGCAGGGATTACCTTTCGTAGGGAGAGCCGGGCAACTGCTAACCGAAATTCTTAAGGCAATTAATTTTAAGCGTGAAGAAGTTTACATCGCCAACGTTGTAAAATGCCGTCCCCCGGGAAACAGAACTCCCTTACCCGACGAAATGGAAACCTGTCTTCCTTATTTGAGAAAACAGTTCGAGTTGATAAAACCGAAAGTTGTTTTGTGTTTGGGATTAACGGCAGCGCGCGGGTTACTGCATAAAAAAGATTCGTTAACCAGTATGCGCGGTAAAGTTTTTGAATTCGAAACAGCCAAAGTGATGGTTACGTATCACCCTGCGGCGTTATTGCGTAATCCGAACTGGAAGCGCGGCTGCTGGGAAGATGTGCAGAAGTTCAGGCAGCTTTATGATGAGATTGTAAAATAATTTTATTTATCTTAACTGGATTGAATATTCTTAATATTTGCCAATAACGAAATTTTAAAAAATTTATTATGCCTGATAAAGTGAGAAAGAATAATTTTTATGAAGATCAAAGAAGAATTTTTTATGAAAAACTCATTGATTCATGGATTAACTCAAGGAATGAAATTGATAAAACTTTAATAACTATATCTTCTGGTGCTATCGGATTGTTGGTTGCATTAATAAGTTTTATAAAAAACTTAAGTTTGGAATTAAAAATA
>JAJRSV010000120.1 GCA_024278655.1 Bacteroidota bacterium
AAGCCGAGAATATCGAACCTGTTGGTTTCAATGTTCCTTTCGGCAATTACCGCACAAACTTTTGTTGTGCCCAAATCCAAACCGGCTATAATTTCTTTTTTCATCCTCTTAATTCCGCACTTACAGGTTTACCAATAAAAATTTCGTTCTTAAATCTTAAGTCGATGTATTTACTATTTGCAAAAAGCTTATCGCTCTTTTTCATTCTGTTCCAGATTGACGAGAGTGCAGTTATCTTTTTAGCGATGTTTCCTTTTCCGAAAATTACCGGGTACTTTATTCCGGAAAATTTAAGGATAACATCGCCGCCGTGCCGCAGGTTTACTTCTGCCAAACTCTTCTGCATCGATTCGTTTGCAATATTCATTGCATCTATTATTTCAAATGCCCGCAATAGCTGACTGTTTTTAATTACGCTTTCGGTTTTGCTGTCGACATTAAAATCAACATTGGTCAGAACCGGAAGATTCGATATATCCGTATTGCTCTTCAGCTTAATCACATCGAACTCTTCGGTAATCAAAACGGGTTTGCTTCCCGAAAGCATTACCGCTTTCATCTTCTTTTCATAAATTTTTATTTGAACCGTTCCGTTGCCATCCGACTGCACTTCCGATTTTTCCACGTAAGGATGTCCGTCAATTCTTAATTTTATTTCGGGCAGCGAAAGCGTTGCATAATCTTTTTCATTAAAGAGTTTAACTTCCTTCAGGTAATCAACTCTTTTAAGCAGATGATTTCCCTGCAATTCTATCTTCGTATAAACTTCTTTTTGTTCCGATTCGTTACCTGTAACAATCAGGTAAACCATTCCGGCAATGATTATCACAAACAACATGGTTCCGAATATCAATCCTGCCTTTTCTCTCATTTCTTCCGTTCCTTTAAAAGTTCAACGAACTTATCGCCGTACTTCCATATATCGCCAGCACCCATTGTTACAACAATATCGCCGTCTTTCACTGTGTTCATCAAAAATTCAGGCACATCATTTTTATCTGGAATATAATGAACATCTTTATGCCCGAACTTCTGTGTAATGTCCGTTATTAATTTTCCCGTTACGCCCTCAATCGGTTCTTCCCTTGCGGGATAAATATCCGTGCAGATAAAAACATCGGTATTCAAAAACGATCTTCCGAACTCCTGGTAGAAATCCCTCGTGCGCGAATAAAGATGCGGCTGAAATACAACCACCAATCTTCTGTCCCATCCCGCACGGATACCTTCCAAAGTAGCTGTTGTTTCCGTAGGGTGATGAGCGTAATCATCAACAACAAGAATTTCTTCGTTATACTTTATCTCGAACCTTCTGTAAACACCGGAAAACTTTTGCAGTGAGTTTTTAATCGTTTTGAAATCGACACCCAACTCTTTTGCAATTGTAACCGCAACCAAAGAGTTCTTCACGTTATGAAGTCCCGGAACGTTTATTGTAATTCTTCCTAAATCTTCTCCTTTATAATTAACGTTGTAACTGCTTGTAAACTCATTAAAAGTTATATCGGTTGCTCTTATGTCTGCCTGTGCAGTAACACCGTAAGTAAAAATCTTTTTGTTTATCTGAGGAATTATATCCTGCAGAGCCGGTTCATCGAGACAAAGAACAACAAATCCGTAGAACGGAACTTTGTTTGCAAACTCTACAAAAGCAGATTTTATATCGTCGAGATCCTTATACGTATCAAGATGCTCGCTTTCCAAAGTTGTTATTGCCGCAATTACGGGAGTAAGCTTCAGAAACGTTCTGTCGAACTCATCGGCTTCAACAACTATAAACTCACCGTTGCCAAGGCGTGCATTCGTTCCGCCGAGCCCGCTTAACTTGCCGCCTACTATTATTGTCGGATCAATTCCTCCTTCTGTTAAGGTTAAGCCGACCATACTCGTTGTGGTTGTTTTGCCGTGCGTTCCTGCAATGCCTATTCCGTATTTCATTCTCATCGTTTCGGCTAACATTTCGGAGCGTTTGATAATGGGTATATTCTTCTCGATAGCAGCTTTCACTTCAGGATTATCGAGTGTAACAGCCGACGAATAAACAAGCACATCAGCATCATCAAGATTATCGGGCGAATGTCCCTGATATATATGCGCACCAAGTTTACTTAAGCGTTCTGTAATTTCAGTAAGGTTCTTATCCGAACCGGATACTTCGAATCCCTGGTTCAAAAGTATTTCGGCAATGCCGCTCATTCCTATGCCGCCAATTCCAACAAAGTGAACTTTTTTAATATGCTTGAACATTATCTTTTTTCTACCGCTTCTTTTAATTCCAAAATTTTGTTATATAGTTCATCATCGTTTTCGTAATCCGATATTCTGAACATTATCGGTCGTATTCTGTTTTCAATTTTTATTCTTACCACGCGAAACTTTTTCCTTTCGGTCGATCTCTTCTGCCTGAAAAATTTTATAAACACAATCGAATCTTTTTTAAATCTTCTTTCTTTAAACCTGTCTATGAACGCTATACTGTCGTCGTCAATTTCAATATGTTTATCCTTAAACAGGTTCCAGAGCAGAGTGATGATTGAACCGATTACAATTATCGCAAGAAAATAAAGCACAGGGTCGCGTGTAACCAAAGTAAATTCATCTTCCACAAACTCACCGCGGATAATCAGGTAGATTACAAACACAACAAAGTAAATTATCGTCGATTGATAATAGAACGACATATTGTATTTGAATACTTTCTTTTCTCCCGTACTCATATCCGCTCCATATACTTAATTGCTCTTTGGGCTATTACTTTTGCGGCATCCGGCTTTGCCAATGCTTTTGAATTAGCTTTCAGCTCCGACAACTTTTCATCCGAAGTTATTAATCCTGTAACAGCAGAGAATAATTCGCTTTGCAGTTTTTCATCTTCAAGAAGCACTGCTGCATTTTTATCAGCCAACGATTTTGCGTTGTAATACTGATGGTTGCCTGCAACGTTGGGCGATGGAACAAGTATAGACGGAACGCCGAGTACAAGCACTTCGGCTATTGTTGTTGCGCCGGCACGTGCTAACAGTAAATCGCAGGCAGAATATGCCGCATTCATATCGTCGATAAACTCAAACACTTTAACGCTTTCCGAATTAAACTGTTTGTATTTATTATAATAATTTTTACCCGTCTGCCAGATAACCTGTATTCCTTCCTCTTCAAGCTTCTTTACATTTCCGGCAACGGCTTTGTTAATTGATGCAGCACCCAGACTGCCGCCTATTATAAGCAAAGTTTTTTTCGAACCGCTTAAGCCGAACTTTTTAATTGCATCTTCCCTGTTTATGGTTCCAAGATTTTTCCTTACAGGATTTCCGGTTGTGTGAATTATATTTTCCCGTCTTAAATATTTTTTCGTGTCGTCAAAACTTATATGAACCTCGTCGGCATAACGCTCCAACAGTCGTGTTGTAACTCCCGGATAACTGTTCTGCTCGAGTAAAATTATTTTAGCACCCATTACCGAAGCTCCGAAAATTGCCGGACCTGCAACATATCCGCCCGAGCCGATTGCAACTTTAGGGCGGAAGTTCATATTAATAAGTATCGACTGAATTACAGAAACCAAAAGCTTTAACGGGAACAAAAGATTTTCGAGATTAAACTTTCTCGAAAAACCTTTTATCCAAATCGATTTAAACCTGTAACCCAACTGTGGCACAACCTTTCCTTCTATTTTCGATTTTGTTCCGATAAACAATATTTCGGTTTCCGGTTTCATTTCTTTTATCTGTTCAGCAACGGCAACTGCCGGAAACAAATGACCGCCGGTACCACCGCCTGCAAAAAGCACTCTGTACGGAGTTCCGGCTTTGCTCATACATTTACCTCATTTAAAGGATTCTTTGCCGAACCCTTAACCGCTGCTTTTAATTTAATATGATTGCTGAAAGCAATGTTAATTAAAATGCCTACACTCACACACAAAAACACCAGCGATGTTCCGCCGAAACTGATGAACGGCAGCGGCAAACCGGTTGTAGGCACTGTTCCTGTAGTTACCGCAATATTTATAAACGCATAAGTGATAATCGATATAGTTATTCCGCAGGCAAGCAACTGACCGAATCTGTCTTTGGTTTTCTTTGCTATTAAAATTCCGGTGATGAACAGAACCAGATAACTGAACAGTACGGCAACCGAACCGATGAATCCCATCTCTTCACCGAGAATTGCGAAAATAAAATCGCCGTAAGCTTCGGGCAGAAACAGGTTACTCTGCATGCTGTTGCCTACACCAACACCGAACAACCCGCCGCTGCCCAAACTATATATCGCCTGCTTGACCTGAAAATTTATATCACCACCGCTTTGCAATGTATTAACGAACGATAAAATTCTTTCCCTTGAATGCGGATACACCATCGCCGCAATTGCACCAGCCGTTAGGAACACTGCAAGCGAACCTGCAATGTGTTTAACTTTTGCGCCGCCTAAGTAAAGAAGCATCATCGAGATAAACACAAGCAGCATGCCCGTACTGAAGTTCGGCTGTAAAATTATAAGCGACGAAATAACAAATACCCAAATAATCATCGGAAGAAAACCATGCCTGAAATCATCGAGGAACTCATACTTGCCGCTTAACAATGCCGACAGATGGATAATCAAAGCTAACCTTGCAACGTCTGCAGTTTGAATCGTGATGAATCCAAGGTTAATCCATCTGCTCGCACCCTTTATTGTTGTCCCGAAGAACAACGTATAAACCAAAGCAGCCGTCATTATAATTATAAGCGGTTTGCTAATCCTTTTATACAGCTCGTAAGGTATCAAGCTGAAAATAACTATAGCGGCTATACCCGCAATCACTTTAGTCAGGTGCGAACCGAACAGATGAAACGCACTGTCGAAACGCACAACACTGTAAGTGCTGCTTGCACTCATAACTATAATTAAGCCGAGCAGCATAAGTATGAATACGTCAAAAAATATTGTAAGCGCTAAATTCTTCATCATAAGCTCTGCACTGCTTTTTTAAAAACTTCTCCGCGGTGTTCGTAATTATCGAACATATCGAAGCTTGCACACGCAGGCGAAAGTAAAACAACATCGCCTTCCCTTGCTTCGTTCATTGCCGCTGTTACAACTTCTTCAAGCGAATTTTTTATTTCCACTTTTACATCGTTATGGAAGAAGTTAAATATCTTTTCAGCCGATGAACCGATTGCATAAATCTTCTTCACCTTTTCAATTACAAGCTCTTTTATCTGGGAGTAATCGTTTCCTTTATCCTGTCCGCCCAGTATTAAAAATACCGGTTCATCAAAACTTCTTAACGCATACCAGACCGAATCAACGTTAGTCGCTTTCGAATCGTTGATAAACTTTATTCCATCGATTTCTCTAACAAGCTCAAGCCGGTGTTCTACACCTTCGAACGTTTGCAGCGACCTGACAATTTTTTCATTATCAAGCCCGAATATTTTTGCCGCACATATAACCGCCATCGCATTCGATACGTTGTGCTCGCCTTTTATTTTTATATCCGAAACAGAGCACACAAACTTTTCTTTTCCGTTTTTTCTGAAATGGATTCTGTTATCTTCCTTAAAGCAACCGTTATCAACTTCTTCATTCAACGAAAAGTAAAACGACTTGCTCTTATGTTCCTTCAAATATTTAATCACTTCGCCGTTATCTTTATTAAGAATCAGGTAATCGTGTGCGTCCTGGTTCCTGTAAATGTTTTGCTTCGATTCAGCATATTTATCAAAACTGTTTTCATACCTGTTCAGATGATCAGGCGTAATGTTTAATATTATTGCTGCTTTCGGTTTGAACTCGTCAATCAAATCCAACTGAAAGCTGGAAACTTCGAGCGCAACAAATTCATTCTCTTCAACATCGAGAGCAATTTCGGAAAAAGCCAAACCGATATTGCCCGCAACAAACGTGTTGTATCCGCAGTGATTGAACACATGTCCGCACAAGCTTGTAGTAGTGGTTTTGCCGTTTGTTCCTGTAATTGCTATCACTTTTCCTTTACAATTCTGATAAGCGAGTTCAACTTCGCTGATTAATTTTATTCCTTTTTCTTTTGCTTTAACTACAACAGGCGCATCCAAAGGCACACCGGGACTAACAACCATTACATCGCAGTCGTACACCTTTTCCGAGTGTTCACCTGTTTCGTATTCAATTCCTTCTCTTTGCAACTCGATTATATAATCCTTTAATTTTTCTTCGTCATTCAAATCGCTTACGAACGGAATTCCGTTCAGCTTTTTAATTAACTTTGCGGCACTAACACCGCTTCGCACAGCACCTATTACCGATATTTTTTTATTCTTAACTTCAATCATCTTATCTTAAATGAAACGAGACTTACAATTGCCAGAATTATTGCAATGATGTAAAACCTTACGACTATTTTCGGTTCGGGCCATCCTTTCATTTCGAAATGATGATGGATAGGCGCCATTTTAAAAACTCTTCTTCCTTCGCCGTATTTCTTTTTAGTGTATTTGAAATAAAGCCGCTGGATAATTACCGACAGCGTTTCCATAAAAAATATTCCGCCTAAAATCGGAATGAATAATTCCTTTTTTATCAGCACTGCAAGTATTCCGAATGCACCTCCAAGTGCAAGCGAGCCCGTATCGCCCATAAACACCTGCGCCGGATAACAGTTGTACCATAAAAATCCGAGCGAAGCTCCTACAAGCGCAGCTACAAAAACCGTAAGCTCACCCGAACCCGGCAGGTAAAGTATGTTAAGATAGTTTGAGAAGATTGCATTACCGCTTACATAGCTTAATATTGCAAGCGCAATCATTACTATCGCAATTACACCAACTGCTAATCCGTCCAACCCGTCGGTTAAGTTAACTGCGTTCGATGTTGCAGTTACAATAAAAATTACCGAGGGTATATAGAGTATCGATAAATCGAGATTAACATTTTTAAGAAACGGCACAGTCGTTAAGGTATTTATTCCTTCGAACTCGGGTGAGAAATAGATTACCGCACCGATTATGAGTCCGATAGTAACCTGTCCCAACAGCTTGTATCTTGCAATCAATCCGTTCGGATATTTTTTAACTACTTTCAGATAATCATCAATAAAACCTACGCCGCTTAGCCAAAGTGTTCCGACGGTAATAAGAATCACATAAGTACTTTTTATATCAGCCCAAAGCAGCACGGGAATTATAACCGAAAAGATGATTATTATTCCGCCCATCGTCGGCGTTCCTGCTTTCGACCAATGGAACTTCGGTCCGTCTGCTTTTTTTGCTTCGCCTATCTGATGCTTCTGGAGTGCTTTGATTACACGCGGTCCTAAAAAGAATGCAAGGAACAAACCCGTCATTGCAGCAAGCGCAGACCTGAACGTTAAGAATCTGAATATATCAAATCCGGGCGGCGCATAAAGTTTGTTTATGTAATCAAACAGATAGTAAAGCATTAACTATAAGCCCTGTCCTTTATAATGTTTAAGAATTCTTCCATCTTCATACCGCGTGAACCTTTAACCAATATCACCGAATTATTTAAATCCAGTTCATTTAAAAATTTGCTTAACGATTTTCTTGTTCCGAAATGCTTGTTAACTACTTTCTTTTTGTTTAATGCATCATTCAATACTTTCATTCCCGAACCGATTGTGTAAACTTCGTCAATCCCGTTTTTTACAACGGCTGATGCAAGCGAACGGTGCAGCTTGATTTTGTTTGTACCAAGCTCAAACATATCGCCTAACACAAGTACCTTTCTGCCGAAAGTTTTTATTTTACTTACTAGTTCGATTGCAGCTTTGGTTGAATCGGGACTTGCGTTATATGTATCGTCAATCAGCATAAAGTTTTTATACTTTTCTACTTTTAATCTTCTGTCGGGAACCGGTATTTTCTTTATTCCCTCTTTCAAATCTTTTTTAGTTAAACCAAAAACACCGGCAACTGCAGCGGCAGCTAAATAATTTTTAGCGTTCTGCTCACCGTAAAGCGGAAGCTCGCTTACTATCTTTTTTCTTTTGGTTGTAACCGACACAACCGGTCTGCCGTCATCAGTGAATTTTTCAATTCTTCCTTTAACCTGCGGTCTGCCCGTAAAACCGTAAGTAACGGCGTTTTTATTTTCAGCATAGCTTTTTAACATCGGGTCGTCGTAATTCACAAATATTTTTCCGTTTCGTTCAAGCGTTACAGCAAACAATTTTTCTTTTTCCTTCAACACACCTTTTCTGCTTTTCAGAAATTCCAAATGTGAATCGCCGATGTTAGTTATCATAGCATAATCGGGCTGAAGAATATTTGCAGTGTATTCAATCTCGCCGAAATGATTAGTGCCTAACTCCGCAACCAACACATCGTGCTTTATGTTTGTTGAAAGTATAGTCAACGGAACGCCGATATTGTTATTATTATTTGCTTCTGTTTTGTTCACTTTATATTTCACAGATAAAATTGCTGCAATCATTTCTTTTGTTGATGTCTTTCCTGCACTTCCCGTTATACCGATTATTCTTGCTCTTAATTTTTTTCTCCATATCGCTGCAATGTCGCCTAACGCTTTGGTTGTGTTTCTAACGGTAATTACCGGAACATCAACATCATCGAACATTGTAAGCTTGCGCGAGCTTATCACAACTGCACCCGCTCCGCTTTTAACCGCCTGTTTAACGAATTGATGTCCGTCAAACCGTTTTCCTTTAATAGCAATAAACAAAGAACCTTTTTTTACATCTCTCGAATCGATGGTAACATGTTTTAACGGCTTCAACTCATCAGGGTTATAAATAACTGCCGTCGGTACATCGAATAAATCCTCGATAGTTAATGTTACCATTTTCAAATACGTAAATACTTTTCAGCAACTTCACGATCGGAAAAATGAGTACGAACTCCTTTTACTTCCTGATAATCTTCGTGTCCTTTTCCCGCAATAAGAATAATTGCGTTGTCATCACTTTCGTCAATCGAAGTTTTAATTGCTTCTTCCCTGTTCTCAATTACTTTATAATTGCCGTGGCTAACACCTCTTTTAATTTCATCGATTATTGCAAACGGGTCTTCGTCTCTCGGGTTATCGGAAGTTATGATTACTTCATCGCTCAACTCCGATGCTATTCTTCCCATCTCCGGTCGTTTCAACTTATCGCGGTTTCCGCCGCAGCCGAACACGGTTATCACTTTAGCATTGCTCTTATTCAAATCCCTTATTGCTTTAAGTGCTTGCATTAAGCTGTCGGGAGTGTGTGCATAATCGACGATTATTTTTTTTGCTCCGCCGCTTATCACTTCAAATCTTCCCGGAACCTGCGGCGTTGTTTTAATTCCCTCGATAATCTTTTCGCCGGGCAGCCCGTTTAATATGCTTACTGCAAAAGCCGCACAGGCATTGTAAGCATTAAACCCGCCTACCAAAGTTGTTTCGACGGGATAAATGTTTTCGTTATAATTAATTGTAAACGATGTTCCGTTCAAATCGTAACGGACATCTAAAATCTTAAAGTCTGCATCCGGCGAAGTACCGTACTTATATATTTTCGCATTGCTGTCGCTTATCATTCTCTCGCTGTAACGGTCGTCTGCATTGATGATTGCAACCGATTCGGTCGAAAGCGAATCGAACAAAATCTTTTTTGCTTTCAGGTAGCTTTCAAAATCGTGATGAAAGTCCAGATGCTCTGCAGTTAAGTTTGTAAACAATGCATAGTTGTATTTAAGCGCATAAACTCTTTTAAGCGCAAGCGAATGAGACGAAACTTCCATCACAACATCGCTACATCCTTCATCGTACATTTCTTTAAGCAGCTTGCTTAAGTCACTCGATTCGGGAGTGGTTAATTTTGTTTCAATCTTTTTATCGCCGATGTAATTTGCTATCGTTCCGATTAAACCTGTTTTTCTGCCTGCACGTTCAAAAATATTTTTTATGAAATATGTAGTAGTTGTTTTTCCGTTTGTTCCCGTAATTCCGATTAAGTTTATTTTATCGGAAGGTGTGCCGTAAAAAGCATGGCTCAACTGTGCCAAAGCCGCTCTCGAATCCTTCACTAAAATTTTTGCTGCATCGCTGTGCGTAAACAATTGTTCGGGAACCGCTTCATCGTTTTCTAACACTATTCCGATTGCTCCGTTGTTCAGTGCATCCGGAATAAACTTATGCCCGTCAACCTTGAATCCTTTTATTGCAACAAAGAGCGAATCTTTTTTCACCTGTCTCGAGTCGTACTCTATAGAAATAACCTCATCGTCCCTGACGTTTCCGGCTACCTGGATAACGGTTATGCTATTTAACAACTCGTGCAGCTTCATCAGTAAATTGCAACTCCTTTAATTGAAGATTCGGAACAATAAATTTCACACACACGGTTTTTATTAATTTTCTCTCCCGGTTTAATACTCTGATAAGAAACAACGCCGCTGCCTTTTATATCATACTTAATTCCCAAAAGGTTGAGCATAACCAAAGCATCTTTAATCGACTTGCCGCGTAAGTCGGGCATCTTTCCGTCGAATGGTACATCCTCTTCATCAGTCAGCACGTTTTTATAAGTAACCGGCGTAACATTATCCTCATCCTTTAACATTGCAATTTTGTTTTCGATGTACGGTTCAACATTCGTCTTCGGTTCGAGAAATTTATTTTTATCGAGTGTTACGATTCGCTTAGCCACTTCTCTGAAAACCGGTGCGGCAACCTTTCCGCCGTACTTTTCAACTTTAGGCGAGTTGACAATAATCAAACAAACCAACTGCGGATTTTCAGCCGGAAAGAATCCGATAAACGAAGCATTGTAATTGCTCTTCGAATATTTTCCGTTAACAAGTAACTGTGTTGTTCCTGTTTTACCGCCTACGTTTATAATATCCAGATCAGCTAACCTTCCGGTTCCTTCTTTAACAACTCCTCTAAGCAGCTTCCTCATCCTCAACGAAGTGTTTGCCGAAACAACTCTTCTTACCGGAACGGTTTCCGATTCGTAAACAACATTTCCGTTTTTATCTGTTTCTCTTTTAACAATATGCGGTTCAAGTAAAACTCCGCCGTTTATAAGCGCCGAATAAGCAGTGATAAGCTGAACAGGTGTAACCGAAATCTCATAACCGAAAGAGATATAAGCTTTCGAAATTTTCGACCACCGGTTCGGTTTTTTAAGAACACCCTTTGCTTCGCCCGGCAACGGGATGGAAGTGTACGTTCCAAACCCGAAGCCGCGCAAGTATTTATAGAACGTGTCATCGTCTATTTTTTGAACCAACTTGGCAATACCGATGTTGCTCGATTCTTTTATTACACCGGCTACGGTCAAATATGTGTTCTTGTGGGTATCCCTTATGTAAGTGTTTTTAAATTTGTAAGTTCCGTTTTCAACAAAAACCAGTTCGTTCTCTTTTACAAGTCCCTTATCCAAAAGTGTGGCTAACGTAAACGCTTTAAAAGTTGAACCGGGTTCGTATGTATCGGTTACCGCACGATTCCTTCTCTGGTAATCGGAGTATTTCCAATATTCATTCGGATCGTAATCCGCAACGTTTGCCAGGGCAAGTATCTCGCCGGTGTTCGGGTCCATTATAATTCCAATTCCCGATTCACCTTTGTACTTATTAACACCTTCCCTAAGTTCTTCTTCCAGAATTGCCTGGTAATCTTTATCGATAGTAAGTGTTAAATCGTAACCGGGAACAGGTTCGACGGTTTCCTCTTCGGCTACTGCAATAATTCTGTTCTCCGCATCCGTTTCAACAAGCCGCATTCCGTCTTCGCCTTTAAGGTCTTCGTCGTAAGCTTTTGCAATACCGTTAACACCTTTGTACTCGCCGTTTACGTAACCTAACACATGCGAAGCGAGCCGCCCGTATTGATAAACGCGCTTCGGTTTTGGGTATGTGTATAATCCTTTAACTTTAAAATCCTTAAGTTCATCCGATTGTTCCGGTGGAACATTCTTTTCCAACAAAATCGTTTTTTTGCTTCCGCTTAAAAGGTTCAGGTAATAAGATTTACTCTTTCCGAACACAGCAGAAAATTTTTCGGCTAATTTTTCTTTTACTTCCTCCGGCACTTTCTTCAAATCGGCATAGTAGTCAACATCGGTTCTGTTATAAACAAGCAAAAGATTGTTACGGTCGTAAATAAGTCCGCGCTCTGCTTTGATTGTTTGCAGTTTTGTCTGCTGCTTTTGAGCATAATATTTCAACTCTTCGCTTCTAACAATCTGGATGTCGACAAGCTTAACGACAAGCACACCGAAGATGGCGAAGAAAAATATTATTACTATTAGCGCTCTGGAATTATTCATACTTTAATTTTAATTCCTGATTTATTTTATCGACCAGTTTTTTATCGATTGTTATTGTAACTTTCCGCGCGGTGCGTCTTTTCAATCCTAATTCTTTTTCGGCAATCTTAACTATTCTTTCTTTGGAACTGTATGTTTGATATTCGGCAAGCAGATTGTCTTTCAGTGTTTCTTCCGCCTTCAGCAGTTTTTCTGTTTTTATTTTCTCTCGTGTGAGTTCCTGGTATTTTAACCTCACGCTAATTATAACAAGCACAAAAGCCGTAACCGTTAACAACAATAACAGCACGGCGGCAATAAACGGTTTTGCACTTTTCTTTATATTTTTTCTGCGGCTCTTAATTTTGCACTCCTTGCTCTTCTGTTTATTTTAATTTCTTC
>JAJRSV010000121.1 GCA_024278655.1 Bacteroidota bacterium
CGTATAAAATCAAAAGTGGTTCGATATACCGCATTCGCGGAAAGAGCAAAGAAAAAAGTAAAAAGACAAGAGAATATCAAATCCTGAAGTCACCGATTGAATGATTGTATGGCTGTATGAATGAATAGACTGTGTGTTCCCTAATTGTCATTCAGCAGGAATCTTGTTATTAAAATCGAACCAACGGAATAACAGAGATTTACAAGATCCCTTCGGGATGACAGATAAAAGAAGGATGATTGTATGAATGAATGGTTTGGATATAATTGCAAGATTATAAAATTGAAAGATTAATTGTTTGACATTTGACGTTTCACGTTTGACATTATAACAGACAAATTTTCTTTTCCCTGCTTAATTGGGTAAATTTGCAATCAATTTTAAAATTTTTAATGAGAATATGAGATATCCGCACGCTGAAATAGAAGCTAAATGGCAAAAATTCTGGGAAGAAAAAGGAATCCATAAAACGGATTTCAGTAAAACCGAAAAGAAGCTTTATACACTTGTGATGTTCATTTATCCTTCCGGTGCAAAACTGCATTGCGGGCACTGGTATAACTACGGTCCTACCGACACCTGGGCAAGATACAGAAAGCTGAAAGGTTATAATGTTTTCGAACCGATGGGTTACGATGCTTTTGGACTACCGGCAGAAAACTACGCTATTAAAACCGGTATTCATCCGCAGGACAGCACACTTAAAAATATCGAAGATATACGGCAGCAGCTTAAAAAGATGGGCTGTATGTACGATTGGGATGCAGAGTTGATGACCTGTGCACCCGAATATTATAAGTGGAACCAATGGCTCTTCTTACAGCTTTATAAAAAAGGATTGGCTTACAGAAAAAAAGCTCCTGTTAACTGGTGTCCAAACGACCAGACTGTACTTGCAAACGAGCAGGTGCAGGCAGACGGAACGTGTGAACGATGCGGGACTCCGGTTATTCAGAAAAATCTTTATCAATGGTTCTTTAAAATAACCGATTATGCTGAAGAGTTACTCGATGGTTTGGATAAAATCAACTGGCCCGAAAAAACCAAGTTAATGCAGCGCAACTGGATAGGAAAAAGCGTTGGCGCCGAAGTAACTTTTGGTGTTGACGGAAGTGATGATGAAATTAAAGTCTTTACTACCCGACCCGATACTTTGTTCGGTGTTACTTATGTTGTGCTGGCACCGGAACATCCTTTGGTAGATAAGCTTACAACCGATGAACATAAAAAGCAGGTTGAAGAATACCGTGATTCTATTAAATCATTAACCGAGATTGAAAGAACATCAACCGTAAAAGAGAAAACAGGCGTACCGATTGGTGCTTATGCTGTCAATCCCGTTAATGGCGAGAAAGTTCCGATATGGATTGCAGATTATGCACTGATAACTTACGGCACCGGCTGTGTAATGGCTGTGCCCGGACACGATGAAAGAGACTTCGAGTTTGCAAAGAAGTTTAACCTACCCATCCGCAAAGTAATTTTAGAGCCAGGCACAAAAGAAGATGATGAACTGACCGAAGCATTTACCGGAGTCGGCACAATGATAAACTCCGGAGAGTTTAACGGATTAAAATCGGATGAAGGAATAAAAAAGATAACGGAGTGGTTAGAAGAAAAAGGTTACGGCAGAAAGAAAGTTAACTACCGTTTACGCGATTGGCTTATATCGCGGCAAAGATACTGGGGCACGCCTATTCCTGTAATTCACTGCCCGGAATGCGGTGAGGTTCCTGTTGACGAAAAAGATTTACCCGTTGAACTTCCGTACGATGTTGATTTCAGTTTGGGCGGTGAATCACCGCTTGCAAGGAATGAGAAGTTTATTAATGTTAAATGTCCGAAGTGCGGCACCGATGCAAAACGCGACCCGGACACAATGGATACGTTTGTCGATTCTTCCTGGTACTACTTCCGTTATCTGAATCCGCATATCGAAGAACAAATGTTCGATAAAGAAAGAGCGGATAAATGGATTCCCGTTGATATGTATGTTGGCGGGGCTGAACACGCTACAATGCATCTTCTTTATGCGAGATTCATTCATAAGTTTATACGCGACCTTGGATTGACTAACAGCGACGAACCGTTTCAAACATTGATACATCAGGGAACGATTACAAATCAGGGAGCAAAGATGTCCAAGTCGAAAGGTAACGTTGTTAACCCTGATGAGTTTACGGTAGATTACGGTGCGGATGTGTTTAGATTGTACCTTATGTTTATGGGTCCGTACGAAATGGGCGGTGATTGGAGCGATAAAGGAATTTCAGGAACCGACAGGTTCGTCAATAAGGTTTACGATTTATTCAAACGAAATGAAAACCTGCTTAATGATGCATCGCCGAAAGATAAATATGACGTTGACAGCTTAAGTGATGATGAAAAATTCATCTACAAAAAAACCAATCAAACATTGAAGAAAGTAGATGAAGAACTCGAGCAGTTTCACTTCAATACTGCCATTGCCGCTTTGATGGAATTACTTAACAACCTTAAAAATATTGATAAGTGTTCCAATGATTTTAAAGCATACGTGCTTACAAGGTTTGCAGTAATGACGGCACCTTTGGCACCACATCTCGGTGAGGAATGCTGGCAATTGCTCGGTAACGATACTTCGCTGTTTGAAAATCCGCTTTGGTTCGATGCTGACCCGGCAGGATTAGTTGAAGATGCTGTGAACATTGCGGTGCAGGTAAACGGGAAACTCCGCTCAACCGTTCAGGTGCCGGTTGACAGCGAACAGGAGAAAGTAAAAGAAGTTGTATTCAAAGATGAAAAAGTGTTAAAGCATATCGACGGTAAAAGTATAGTTAAAGAGATTTACGTTAAGAATAAAATTTATAATATTGTAGTTAGGTAAAATAATATTTGATAAAAGAGATATTCTATGAATACCCGGCATAAAATCATTTTTGGTGATTCACGGGATATGAATCAGGTAAATGATGAGTCGGTTCATCTGATTATAACTTCTCCACCATACTGGCAACTGAAGGATTACGGGCATTCCAACCAGATAGGATTTGATGATACGTATGAGGATTATATAAATAATCTCAATCTCGTATGGGCTGAATGTTACAGGGTTTTGCACAAGGGTTGTAAATTATGTATAAACATTGGTGATCAGTTTGCGCGTTCGGTTTATTACGGACGTTATAAAATAATTCCTATTAGAACCGAAATAATAAAATTTTGTGAAACCATTGGCTTCGATTATATGGGTGCGGTTATCTGGCAGAAAGTAACTACATCGAACACAACGGGCGGTGCAACGGTTATGGGGTCTTATCCTTACCCCCGGAACGGTATTTTAAAACTTGATTATGAGTTTATCCTGATATTCAAAAAATTAGGAAAAGCCCCGGCACCTTCAAAAGAATCAAAGGAAAAATCTAAATTAACAAATGAAGAATGGAACGAATATTTTTCCGGGCACTGGAACTTTGCCGGTGAAAAACAGAACGGACATCTTGCAATGTTTCCCGAAGAGCTTCCCAAAAGATTGATCAGAATGTACAGCTTTGTAGGTGAAACGGTTCTCGATCCTTTTCTTGGTAGCGGCACAACCACACTTGCTGCAAAAAATCTTAATCGTAATTCAATAGGATATGAAATAAACAAATC
>JAJRSV010000122.1 GCA_024278655.1 Bacteroidota bacterium
CGTATTTTTCGTTTATCTTTTTTATTCCGGGCTTGCGTTCAAGCAAATCGAGTATGTCGTTAAGAGTAAATATTTTTTCTTCTGAATATAACTCATCGTAAACCGCTTTAATGAACTCGTAATCTTCTTTATAATCAATCGTAAATCTGTGAGTCATCGAATAATCTTTTCCTGTTTCCCACCGAACATTACCAATCCTGAACTTATCCGGGTTTTCCCAAATGTAAGGAGTTGTATGTTCACGCTCAAACTTCTTCGAAGCGTTTTCCCATGCATCATTCAGCGCTTCGATGCTCATTACTTCAACATCGTTTCCGTCGGGATAAGTTGCCGGATGAAGATTGCTTACAAAATCAAATTTATCATAATTATCAATATAATATTTTAAAACTTTATCAATTACATTGGGATCTATTAAAGGGCAGTCGGAAGGAATTTTAACAACTGCATCTGGATTATGATTAACGGCAGCTTTATAATGCCGGTCTAACAAATCATCGGTATCGCCCCTGAAATATTCAATGTTATTTTCTTTGCAGAGGTCAACAATCGGATCATCGGATGATTCATTTGTTGTAGCTATTATTATCGTTCCCGGGTACTTTGCAGCGGCAACTCTTTCATACATTCTTAACAACAACGGTTTGCCTGCAAGCGGCAGCATTACTTTATTCGGAAGCCGGGTAGAACCCATACGCGCCTGAATAACCGTAACGATTTTTAATTCATTATTCAATTTCATTTATCCCTGAAACCGTTACTGTAAGCCGGTAATTCTTTAACCGGTTTAATGCTTAATCCGTGCAAGTTTTCTTCTAATCTTAAAGCGTTCTTTAAGAGGAATATTTTTTAGCAGCGGTTTTGTGATTGGATAAACCTTAACCGTATCGGTTTCCGCAATTAATCTACGGGCAACATGTGCAATGTTAAATGCAGACTTACCGCCGTTTTGAATCGGCATTAATCTTTTCAACTCTTCGGTATCAAAATCGGAGTAAACTTCTTTGCCGAGAGCAATAGCAACGTAAACAACGCTCGAATACCTGGTTACCAAAGCATCGCAGTTTGCAATCATCGGTTCGATAGGTTCTTTCTGAAACACAAGCGAACCGGGTGCGTACTTTTCTATTTCTTTTGCTCTCTTATCAAAATTTTCGTTTGGATGCAGCTTGAATATTAACTGTCTTCCGTCTGCAATTTTAAGTGCTTTCCGTATAAACTTTTTCCTGTTTTCGTATTTATATGTTTCGCGCATATCGGAAGTAGCAACCAAAACAAATCCTTTATAAGGAAAATCGTTATTTAAAAATTGTTTGCAGTTATCGAAGTTGGGTATGCCGGTAACCTCAATAGTTTCGGGTGGAACACCTTTTTTAATGAACAACTCCCGGTAACCCTCGGATGCAACGCAAAACTTATCGTACGCATACGATAACCCGGTAACGGAAGTGCTTGCAATCCAGCGGGGCAGTTTAAGATATTTTACCAGATAGTAAATAAAGTTTTCCGGGTCGGTCATTCCTTCCTGAACCATAATAATTTTTTTATCGCGAATGTTTTTCGGAATCAATAAATCGGAACAGGTGAAAACCAAATCGTAGTCGTGCTCTTTACCGTAGAGGTCGAGTTTCAGATTATGTTTCCTTAAATATTTAAGAGTTCTTTCTTTTGCCTGTCCGCCCAAAATCGTCATATCAAGCAAACCGGCATTTGTAACTACTTTAATATAACCGTATCCCTCGGCGTAATAAGGAGTGAAGTAAGCCTCGAACTCGGGCAGTTCCTGCGAGATTTTGTGCATCTGCGTTGTCTGATTCATCGAACCGCAGATGTAAAGGATTTTTTGTTTACTCATATACTACTTGAAAAATTTTCTATGATCTAACAATTCGCTTTATTTAATGAAATATACGAAATCGTTTAATATTACTAATATAATTAAAGAATAACTTTTAATAATACATATTACAAATTTAATCGGATCAAAAATGAATGATAATTGACATATCATTCATTTTTTAATATTAAAACGTATAAATTCGTTTGAAAATTAGCAAATTGCCAAGCAACAATGATGATGTGCATCACAACGGGATTTTGCCGAAATATTTCACGGATATTTGTCAATCAATAACCGATTAATTAAATTTGCAAAATTCTAAACCATCTCTGCACAAGGAAATATATATGAGAATTATCAAACCTTCGCGGCTTAAGCAAGGGGACCTGATTGGTGTAATCTCACCGGCATCATCGCCCGATGATCTTTCGCTGATTGAAAAGGGTGTTAATTACCTTGAACGAAACGGTTACAAAGTTGAGCTTGGAAAAAATGTTGGAAAGTCCAACGGCTATTTAGCCGGAACCGATCAGGAAAGAGTTGACGATTTGCATTATATGTTTAAGAAGAAAGAAGTAAAAGCGATTTTTTGTCTTCGCGGAGGATACGGTTCACCCAGACTGCTTGATAAAATTAATTATAAGCTGATTAAAAACAATCCGAAGATTTTTGTC
>JAJRSV010000123.1 GCA_024278655.1 Bacteroidota bacterium
ATAACTACTTTTGTTATTACCAGATTAACCTCAACAAGAGCATCCAATAAATTTCTTGTTGTAGTGACATTTCCGTCCAAATAACCCTGCCAATGTTTAGCCTTTACAACTCCGGCAACATGAAAGAGATAATCGGCGGGAACCAATACTTTTTTCAATTCTTCTATGTTGAATAATCCGCATTTTACAATTTCAACGCCCTTCCCTTCGAGCCAGCGTAAATTCGACGACTCTCTTACAATGCATATTACCTTAAAATTTTGTTCGAGCAGTAGGTCAACTAAATGACTTCCCACAAAACCGTTTCCTCCCGTTACTACTGCAATTGGTTCAGCGCTCATTTATTATCTCTCCACATTTGATTTTATATACATTTAATAATAATTTTCCAAGATTGATTATCGTAAAGTTATTAAAATATTACTAAAAATATAGAATCAGGAGGAACAACTTGGATTTATTCAAGAAATGTTACGATTTTACACGCGCGGATGAAGTTAAGGCGCTTGGGTTTTATCCTTACTTTCGCGCTATTGAAGCGAATGAGGGTCCGGTAGTTAGAATTGAAGGTCGCGACGTAATTATGGCGGGTTCAAATAATTACTTGGGATTGACAAATCACCCGAGAGTAAAAGAAGCTGCAATTGAAGCCATCAGAAAATACGGCACCGGATGTTCCGGTTCGCGCTACTTAACAGGCACGCTCGATTTACATATCGAACTTGAAGAGAAACTCGCTAAGTTTCTCTACAAAGAAGCCGTACTGTTATTCAGCACCGGATATCAAACGGCGCAGGGAGTTGTTCCCACATTGGTTCAACGGGGAGAATACATAATTTCCGATAAGGATAATCATGCGAGCATTGTAGCAGGTAATTTAATGGCGCGAGGCGCTACGGCAGACCTGCTGAGGTATAAACATAACGACATGAATGACTTGGAACGCGTACTTCAGAAAGTTCCTATCGAAACCGGTAAATTACTCGTTACCGACGGAGTGTTCAGCACCGGCGGAGAAATTGTTGATCTACCGAATTTAATTAAATTAGCAAAAGAATATAACGCAAAAATTTATGTTGACGACGCCCATTCGATAGGCGTAATCGGTAAAGGAGGCAGAGGAACGGCAAGCGAATTCGATTTGGAAGACGAAGTTGATTTGCAGATGGGAACATTCTCCAAAACATTCGCATCGCTCGGAGGATTTGTTGCCGGGAAAGCAAAAGTTGTGGATTACATTAAGCATCACGGAGCCGCTTTGATATTCAGCGCTTCCCCTACTCCCTCTGCTGTGGCGGCTGCAATGGCGGCTCTCGAAATTTTAGAAGAAGAACCGGAAAGAGTGGATAGATTGATTCAGAATTCCGAAAGAGTCAGAACCGGATTAAAAGACGCCGGTTTTACAATCATCGAAGGAAGAACGGCTATAGTTCCCGTAATTGTAGGAGATGACGGTTTGGCTTTTCAGATGTGGCGTAAACTTTACGACGCAGGCGTTTTTGTAAACGTGTTTATTTCGCCCGGAGTGCCTCAAGGCAGACAAATGATGCGCACGAGTTATATGTCCACTCATGAACCGGAACATCTCGATTATATTGTGGATACATTCACAAAAGTTGGTAAAGAATTAGGTTTAATTTAATTTTTGTTATTTAGTTCGTCCGTTGTTACGGGCGTTTTTCCCCGGAGGTCATAATGAGCGATATTCAAATTGTTACGGTTGAAACCAAAAAAGACCGCAAAATATTTCTAAAATTTGCATGGGAAATCTATAAAGACTATCCTTACTGGGTTCCCCCTTTAATGATGGACAAAATGAAAATATTGGATAAAAATAAAAATCCTTTTTTCAAAAACGCCGATATGGAATTATACCTCGCTTACAGGGATGGAAAAATAGTCGGGAGAATTGCAGCTATATCTAATGATATGCACAATAAATATCACAAAGATAAAGTCGGTTTTTTCGGATTCTTTGAATGCATAAACGACCAGAGAGTTGCGGATAAACTATTTGATACCGCAAAAGCATGGCTTAAAGAAAAAGGTTTTACGGAAATGCGCGGTCCGGCTAATCCATCGAGTAACGATGAATACGGCATGCTCATTGACGGTTTTGACGATTACCCCAGATTGATGATGACTTACAATCCCCGTTATTATTTGGAACTGCTCGATAATTACGGGTTCTACAAAGCGAAGGATTTATACGCTTGGGCAATTGATTACAGCAAAGTATCCAAAGCAAGTAAAATTTCCCGAGTGGCTGAAATAGCTGCAAAGCGGACCGGAATAAAAGTTTCACATATCAATATGAAAAAATTCAAATCGGAATTAGAACGTGTAAAATATGTTTACAATAAAGCTTGGGCGCCAAACTGGGGATTTGTTCCGATGACCGAAGAAGAGATTGATACGATGGCTAAGGAGTTAAAACCGCTTGTGGAACCTTCCTTGGTTCTCTTCGGAGAAATTAAAGGCGAAACAGTCGGCTTCGCTCTCGTTATGCCTGATTACAATTTCATACTCAAAGACCTTGACGGGAAATTATTCCCGTTTGGTATTTTCAAATTCCTAACTCGCAAAAAGAAAATTAAATGGGCAAGAGTTCTTGTCCTCGGAGTTATACCGGAATATCAGAAAAAAGGTCTCGACGCCGTTTTCTATACTTAGATTATTCACCAAGCCGGTAAATTAGGAATTACTCACGGAGAAGCCAGTTGGATTCTCGAAGATAATGAAATGATGAATCGTGCGGCAAAGGATATGTTAGCCGATCTTTATAAAAAATACCGAGTTTACGAGATAAAAATCTAATGAAAAAGGGGGCTTTCACGCCCCCTTTTTTTTATTCTTCAAATACTTCCCGATAGTATGACAAATGAACCGGATCTACAATAATCAATTTATTATAAATTTGCGGATCGGGATAATCTTTTAAAGCGTCTGCTATTTCTCTATTTTTTGAATCAAAAAACACTTTCATCAATACGCTTCGAGGGTCAATTTTATCTTTTATTTCAGCAAGATGGTCCACTAATTTGGCAAT
>JAJRSV010000124.1 GCA_024278655.1 Bacteroidota bacterium
AACTTTCCGGTTTTAGTATTGAATTATAACCGCAATAATCAAAAATATAATAGAAAGCAGAAAAAGCATGCCGAAGAGCGGAAGCACAAACTTAAGCCATTTTGTGTAAGGAACTTTTGCAATAGCCAGCACAGCCATCAATGTGCCTGAAGTTGGGATAATCATATTCGAAAAACCATCACCGCAGGTAAATGCAAATACAGCAGTTTGCCTTGTTATACCGATAAGATCCGAAAGCGGAGCCATAAGCGGCATTGTAACGGCTGCCTGTCCGGAACCGGAAGGAATAAAAAAGTTCAGCGTTGTTTGAAAGAAAAGCATACCTCCCGCCGCAACAAACTGATGAAAGTCCTGAAGCTGACTTGCAGCAGAATGAATAATCGTGTCCAGTATTTGTCCATCCTGTAAAACCACCTGCACGCCTCGAGCGAAACCGACAACAAGTGCTGCAACAACCATATCTTCCATTCCTTTAACGAATGCTTGTGTTGCATCGGTAACCGACATACGAGAAATTACAACGGCTGCAAAACCTATCAGTAAAAACCCTCCTGCCATTTCATTTATCCACCAACCGAATTCCTGCACTGCAAAAATTATAAACGCAAACAACCCGGCACCGACAATCATTATAACAATATGGTTCGTTTTAAAATCAACTTTCTCGAATGAGTGCTCTTCTATAGAAAAGTCGTCATCCGGCATAATTGATTTGCGGGGATCTTTCTTAACCTTTGCACCGTATCTTAAAAGAAAGATTATCGTTACTGTAAGCGCAACCACAAAGAAAACAATTCTGAACAGCATTCCGCTGTTGAGTGGTATCTCGGCAATACCCTGTGCGATGTTTACGGTAAAAGGATTAGTAGTAGCTGCGGCAAAACCGGTTTCGGCGGCAAGCCAAACAATTCCTAAACCGAATACCCTGTCGTAGCCGAGTTTTTTAGAGACTATTAAAAACAACGGTATTAAAGGAATAAACTCTTCGCCCATTCCAAGCGTCGAGGCACCGATTGCAACGGCAATCATTAAAGTTATTACCAGCACTTCGGCAGTATGCCCGAACATATCCAATAGCTTTTGAATGAATGCGGAAATAGTTCCGGTCCTTTGCAGAATACCGAATACACCTCCGATAATAAAAATGAAGAAAATTATATCGGCGGCTTTTTCCATTCCCCGCGGTATTGCACTCAAAAACCCGAACAGACTAACCGGCGAAGCTTTCCCTTCAACTTTCTCTCCTATTATAATTCCTTTTGCCGAATAATGTTTGGGTATTTCTTTGTAAGTTCCGGGTATTACAACGGTTCGCGTAAGTGTGCCGATTGTTTTTATTTCCCTTTGGTATGAACCGGAAACAATTATGTAAGTAAGCAATGAACAAATAAATACAACCGCCGTAAGCAGTGTGAATACGTGCGGCATCCTGATGCGCCTGATGAATGAACTCAATTTATTCCCGGGATTATTTTTAGAAAATTGATTGGTAAGATAATAAAAACTGCCGATGATAACAGGAATCGGTTCTTTAACTATTATCGGTGATTGATGTTAGTGTTTCGATGATTCCTTTTGTTTCCCTTTCAAACCAGTTATCGTTGCTTTCCATCGTCCAGAATATCACCCGGAGAATGCTTTCACCGAAGGCGTGGTAGTATTCCCGGTACTTATTGCTGACTCTCAATTTGTTATCGTGTATTTTATAGTATAGAATTATATAGCTTTTATTTCCAATTACATAGGTTGATGTTTTTAAGCCGTCAACATTCAGTTCGTTTTGTAAAACGTTAACAATACTTTTAACAGTTGCCGCCAATGTGCTGTTTTATATAACACGCCTATTGTCGAGCAATAAGGTTCAACGGTTGTGTGTGCCGTATAAAGAAGCTCTGCGTTTTTGTTTTTATATATAGAACGAATAAAATCTTCGTCATAATTAAGCGTATGCTCTTTATCTAATTCATGAAACCAGTAATCGGTGTAATATTTAATTGATATCAATTCATTTCCATTCTTTATAAGCCGTCTTCCATCGGCAGTAGTTGTTGTTTTTCCCGAAATTATTTCGCCGGTTGAACAGGAATATAGAATAATTAAAGAAGTAAAAATTGTTAATAGTAGTTTATTCATTTTATTTAGAAATAAGGGTGGAACATATCAGTGTTATATTGAATGAATTGTATCTAAAAATTAATGAGGCGGGAATAATTTTACAAATGTAATTTAATAACTGTCATTAATTTTACATTGATTAGCATATTCAATTTTAGTTAAACTTTCGAAAAAATAGTTTTTATCATAATTTGAGCAACGCCATTGCCTTACTTTACTAAAACTTTATCGATAGTTCCAACTCGCCTCCCAAACCGAGATGAACAATTTTCTGAAGTGTAGATAACCGAACCTCTTTAATATTATTTTCAATTTTTGAAATATAAGATTTTGTAGTTCCTACTCTTTTAGCAAGTTCTTCCTGCGTCAATCCTTTTTTGATACGTGCATCATGAATTAAAGCACCAATTTTAAAACTCTCATATCCCTCTTCGAGTTGTTCGCGTTTACGTGTGCCGCGCTTGCCGTAATGTTTTTCTTTAAATTGCCCGAGTGTGAGTATGTTATTTTTTTTCTTTTTCATAACTTAAATTTGATAAACATACAGCCCATTAAGAGCCGTTAATGAGCCCTATGAGCCCTTTAATTTTGTAGAAAGTTCCTTTCCCGGTTTCACCGGTCCTTTCAATGAGATTGAATTTTATTTGGAATTTCTTCCATCAAGCGCTTGGGATTACGAACATCAACAACTTCCCCTTTATCATTTTTACCAATAATTATTTTTCCGCCTTTTGCATTTGCAAAACCACATATCCATTTAAGGTATTCGTCACGCCAACTTTCTTTCCATTCTATGTTTTGGCTTTCTTCCATATCCCTTTAATTACTTTACTTTTAATTATTACTAATATCTCCATCCTCTAATACGCATCAATAGATAAAGTTAAATTAAATAGTTAACAATATTTATATTGGAAGTCCTTTATATTATTAAACTCAATCAAATTCTTAATATTATTTCTAATGTTTAAAAACTCACAACTTCCTCGCAACCACAACCACCGTCTTCATTGTTTCCACAACGCCTGTGCCCTGGTTTATTGTTTCGAGAAAGATGATGTAAATTCCAATTAAAACAGATTTTCTCCTAATCATTTTTTTTCATCGGAGTGATAAGATTACACACGTTTTAATTTATAAACAATATTCTTTTATTTAAATAAATCTACGTATTCACGAAATATAAATTGGCGGTTTCGTTTGTAACAACTAATTTCATCGAGCAGCTTTTCTTTAACTAAAGCGTTTATCAATCTGCTGGCAGTTGAAAAATCAACGTTTAAAAGTTCTGCCGTTTGTTTTACATCAATAACAGGAGAATCAAATAAATGTGATAAGAATTTTCGTGCTAATACCTGACGCTTACCTAATGCTGCAATTTTATTTTCCGCATCCTCTCTCACTTTAATAATTTTCCGGAATGTCAGGATAGAATTTTCAGAAACTGTAATGATTCCCTGTAAAAAGAACTTCAGCCATTGAATTAAATCGTTATGTGTTCTTACACGCTGCAGATTATCATAATAATAAGTGCGATTTTTTTCAAAGAAATCTGATATGTATAAAGTGGGTTTTGTTAGTAATTGATTGCTAACAAGATATAATGTTATAAGCAACCTTCCGATTCTTCCGTTGCCATCCAAAAAAGGGTGAATGGTTTCAAACTGATAATGAGCAATACCTATTTTTATCAGATGCGGTAATCCGGAAGCATCGTTATGCAGGAACTTTTCTAAGTCAGACATTAGATCGGGCAGAATTTTAGGGTGCGGCGGAACAAATACTGCATCGGTAATTGAGCTGCCTCCAATCCAGTTTTGACTTTTTCTGAATTCTCCCCGTTGTTTATGCTCGCCTCTTACTCCACTTAACAATATTGTATGTGCCTTTTTTAATAACCTGTTTGATAAAGGCAAATTTTTCAATTCATCAATGGAGTGATTCATTGCGCGGATATAATTTTGAACTTCCAGCCAATCATCTCTCTTTTCAGGTGAGATGTTTTCTTTTTTCTGCAGGGCTTCTTCTATATTTGTTTTTGTGCCTTCAATACGGCTGCTAATGGTACTTTCTTTTACGACATGCATTTTGATAAAAAATTCTACATTGGGAATAAGTTGGGAATAAGCATTCAATTCACCTAATCTTTTATCTGCATCACTTAAAAGCAGCAGTAAATCCGAGTTATCCACTTCCCAGCTTGTATTAATGAAATTTGGTTCAAAGCTTTTATAACGATATCTTTGAACAATTTTTCCCGCTACAAATTGACTGATTTTCATAAAAAAATGTAAATTTTTGAATTTCTGATGCAAATAAGAATCTGCTTATTTGCAATATTATCATTAACTGCAAATATAAATAATTATACTTGCAGAAACAACATATTTTGCAAATATATTTGACACCCGGTTTTTCAGCAATTTGAATTGACTACTCACAACTTCCTCGCAACCACAACCACCGTCTTCATAGTTTCCACGACGCCTGTGCCTTGATTTATTGCTTCGAGAAAGATGATGTAAATTCCAATTCGGAGTGCTTCGCCGGAATCATCTCTTCCGTCAAAAATAACAGAGCCGGATGAGCCGCTCGGTTGGTTGTTCAGCAGTGTTCTAACGAGTCTTCCTTTGCTGTCGAAGATTTTTATTCTCACTTCGGAAACTGCTTGAGTTAAATTGTAATTGATGATTGTAAAATCTTCAAAGCCGTCGTTATCGGGTGAGAAAGGATTGGGCGAAACCGTAATGTTCGATTGAGTTAATTCGTTGACC
>JAJRSV010000125.1 GCA_024278655.1 Bacteroidota bacterium
AAAAGCGTTATTGAAGACGCTTGCCGGCTTGTAGAAAAACACGAAACAGGCGGCGATAAAAAATCGGATTTATTAAAAGAAGCGGACAGCATTTCGTTCTTCGAAGTAAACCTGCCGCTTTATTATAAACGTGAAGGAAAGGAAGAAACGCTTAGGCGGGCAAGGTGGGGATATAAACGATTATCGCAGAAAGGTAAAAAGATTGTTAAATCGATTAAATATAATGATGAAACGCTTGATGAGTTAATTAAAAACCTGTAGAACAGACTATCAGTCTGTTCGCTAACAAAGTATCATCTTTGCAGGAATAAAGACTGTGTTACACAAGTCAGATGTTAATCTTAATTTTCTATCATAAACAAAAGCGGTTTCAACCGCTAATACATTCCGGCTATCACACTGCCAGATACTGTGTGCAATAGGTCGTTCCGATGGAACTATTGTTTTTGTCTTTTCTTTCTTGCACGGCAGTTCCCTGCCGTGCTATAAATAGGTCGTCTCTATCGAGACTAAAAGTAAGGTGTTAATCGTAATTGGTTGTAGTAAGCAACAACTAATACATTGCGCAACATTAACACCCGATTTTTAATCAGGTGGCGAGAGAGCATACCATCACATACTATCTTTATTCTTTTTACTTTACTCTTTTATCTTCTACAATAGACCGTTCCGATGGAACTTTTGCTTTTGTTTTTTCTTTCTGTCACGGCAGTTCCCTGCCGTGCTATAAATAGGTCGTCTCTATCGAGACTAAATAATTTGACAGATGAAGCATTTTAAAGTCAGGTGTTAAATTTACACTTGAGATTAAAAAGCGAATACAAAACACACAATTAACATCCGGTTAACTACCTTTCACCCAACGTAATTTTGGTTGTATGATGTTCGCCGTCACGAATATATTCAATCGTTACTACATCGCCTGGGTTATGCTGTTTTAATGCATCGGAGTAGGCGCGTAAATCTTTTATCGGTGTGTCATCCAACTTTACTATAACATCGCCTTTCTTTAATCCCGATTTTTCTGCAGGTGAATCTTCGAACACATCTGCAAGCTTTACGCCTTCACCCTGGTAAGTAAAGTCGGGCATTGAGCCGGTACTTGCTCTTCTTCCGCCCTGCTTCGTTTTATTATTGCCGGAAGTAACCTCTTCCTTCTTCTTTTCGATTGTAACAGTAAGCGGTTCCTCCCTGTCGTTTGCAAAATAAACCAATGCTTCTTTTGTAATAGTTGCAACCTTTATCATTCCGTCGGTATCAATTTTATCGTACGTGTCGGTGGGACTGTGATAATCTTTGTTCGGTCCGGTAAATATTTGAATAGCCGGAATGCCTTTTTCGATAAACGAACGCTGATCGCTTGCATCCAACTGCTGTGTAACAACTTCTATTGGAATTCCGGTTACATATTCCGTACCCATGAAAATGAACTTCCATTCTTTTGCAGTGTTGCCGTTGAGTATCATTATTTTGTTTCCGTCTAACCGACCAACCGTATCGAGATTGATATCAGCCATTATTTTATCGGCGGGAAATTCAACAAGATTATCAACAAAATGTTTGCTCCCGAGCAGTCCTGCTTCTTCTCCCGTAAAAGCAACAAAAATAACTGTGCGAGCCGGTTTCATAGTTCTGCCGAGCAGCTTTGCAAGCTCAATCATTACTGCAACGCCGCTTGCGTTGTCATCCGCTCCGTAATGAATCTTCCCCTCATTTCCTTTTCGCACATCGGGCCAGCCCAATCCAAGGTGATCGTAATGTGCACTTAAAACAACTGCTTCGCCGTCATATTTAGGATTGGTTCCGGGAATAATTACTACAACATTCCGCATTGTTATTTCTTTACCGTCTCTGCCTGCATTTTGCTTCCATGTCTGGAAATACGTTCCGTCATCACCAGCGGGAACAAGTCCTGCGGCATTAAATTGTTCCGCAATATAAACAGCAGCCGAGTCAAGTTCGGGAGTTCCCAATCCCCTTCCCTTTAGCTTTTCGGAAGTGAGGAACTTAACATGCTCAAGCATTTGCTCTGCCGAAAAAACCGGCTGAAGTCTTGCCAGCGCTTCACGTTTAGGAAGTTCGGGAAATTCCACACCGCTTTCATCAGTAAACATTTTGGTTAGCGGAGAATTTACAACAGGCCACTGACCTTTCTTTACGTTTGCGGGTTCATCACCTTCGAATGCGAGGTAGCTGTATTTATTGTAATGCGGAAGCTTCCTTATCAATCCTGCAACTGCATCTTTATTTCCAATGGTAAGCCAAACAACAACCGCTTTCGGATTGTTCGGATTGCGCACCGCAATTATAAAACTGTTGTTCTCCATCGATAAAGTGTCTTTACCCATCTTAACACTTCGTTGCAAAATTTTGGCATCATAAAGATTCAATCCTTCTTCAACAACCGGCTTGTAACTATTCTCCCAACCGAATACCCAGACCGCCTTACCGGATGGTAATTGTTTAACTTCGTTGTCCATCTTTACTTCGAACTTGTCCGGCTTTTCATTCGACCAGTTATCTGCAATTTCTTTGTAGAGTTTAAGCTGTTCTTCATCGATGTTGGACGGTAAAATTATCAATGCT
>JAJRSV010000126.1 GCA_024278655.1 Bacteroidota bacterium
CGAACGAATGCCCGGCAAAGTTAAACAGCAATTTTACAAATCCGGTTGCCGGGTTGCTGCAAAAAAATAAAAACTAACGAATTCAACTGATATTTTACATTCACCAGATAAAATATTGCGGTTTGTACTAGAATGAGGCAAAAAAAATGACTTTCTGAACGATAATTTAAAAAATGGCAAGTAGTTACTATTTACAAACCACGCTCCAACTCTTAGATTCTAATCGAGATTTTTACAACTTTTTAACCAAAGTTAAACCTCGATACAAGGAATGTGGAAAATATTTTTACGGATTTTTCAATTGGGGTAGCTTTGGGGGATGACCGGCCTCTGTTGGGGGGAGCCGGTTTCATTTTGTGTGATTAGATAAGAGACCGGCCTGTGGGGGTGGTCGGTCTCTTAATTAATACATCCCTTATTCGTTTCCAACATCCACTTTTCTTTTTCTTTTTTATGAACCCGAAGATAAATTTTATTACTTTTTAATTGTATTAAAATTTTATTTGGATAATGAAGAAAAAAATAAGCTGCGTAATTATCACTCTTAACGAAGAGGAAAATCTTAAAAAATCACTGCCTGCATTAAGCTGGTGCGATGAGATTGTTGTTGTGGATTCCGGCAGCACAGATAAAACGCTTGATGTTTGCAGGGAGTTTAACTGTAAAACATTTAACCGTGAGTTTGACGGATACGGAAGCCAGAAACGTTTTGCCGTTTCGAAAGCAGAGAACGATTGGATACTAAGCATCGATGCAGATGAAATTGTTACCGAAGAGCTACAAAAAGAAATTATAAATGAATTAAGTAATGAAGAGATACCTTATGCCGGATTTCAAATACCAAGAACACTTTACTTTTTAGGTAAGCGTTTTAATCACGGCAGGGAAAACAAAGATTTTCATCTTCGCTTATTCAATAAGAACTACGGTAATTACACCGATGATAATGTACACGACAGAATTGTTGTAAACGGAAAAATAAAAAAGCTGAAAAACGAACTGCTTCATTACAGCTATTCAAGCATTCATCAGTACTTCGAAAAGTTTAACTCGTACACTACCAAAGCCGCCGAAGCTTTATACAAACAAGGGAAGAAAAAAAGTATCGGTGTTATTGTAATCAGCTTTCCTTTCTATTTCATCAAGAGTTACTTTTTAAAAGGCAACTGGCTTAACGGGTTCCAGGGATTTATCTGGGCGTTGTTTTCATCGCTTTACCCGGTTGTAAAGTATTTTAAGTTGTGGAGTTACTGGCAGCAGGGTTCAAAAAAATAACCCCTGCCGTAAAATAACAGCAGGGGCTTTTTCAAAAGTAAATAATAAATTAAACTTCGCTTTCAACCGAAGAGTAAATTTTTTGCAATTCTTTTGCTTTGCGGTTTTTCCAGTTTCCTTTATGATACGCATACCCGGCAATTAACGGCAAAGCCAAAGTTGCTTCGGAATAAACCATCTGCTCAAACGAAGTTTCTACTTTGCCCCACGAACTTGCTTCCTTTAATGTAGAACCGGAAAGCGCGCCGTCTCTTTCATCGGCTACTGTAATCTGGATAGCGTATTTGTGCATCGGTGCATCTTCCTGAAGAATGTCGGCTGCCACTACAATATCCTGCGTAAAATTTTTCGGAACTCCGCCGCCGATCATAAAAATGCCGGTCTCTTTTGAATTCAGTTTTATCTTAGTGAGTTCGAGGAAATCTTTCGCGGAATCATGCGATACATGCTTATCGGGATTTTCGGTTTGGTGCATCACAAATCCGAAACCTGCAGAGCAATCGGAAAAGGCGGGAACAAATACCGGAACGTTCTTTTTGTATGCAGCATAAATAACCGAATCGTCCACTTTCGGACCGCCGTTTTCTTCCAGATACTTACCGAACTCGAAAAGGAATTCTCTCGATGAATACGGTTTCGGTTCCATACTGTTGAAAATTTTCGCGCAGGTCTCATCGCAAATTCGCAGCTCGTCTTCATCGATGTAAGTATCATAAATCCTGTCGATGTGAAGTTCTCTTAATTCGTTATCGTCAACGAACTTTGTGCCTTTGTAATGCTTAAAGCCGAGTGCCTCGAAAAAGTCCTGGTCAATCATAATTGCACCGGTAGAAACAATTGCATCGACCATGTTGTTCATTATCATATCGTAAACGATCTTCTTCAGTCCGGCACTGAACAAACTTCCGGCAAGTGTAAGAATGATTGTGCAGTCTTTATCGTTAATCATCTTATCGTAGATTTGTGCTGCACGGTTTAAATCGCGTGCGGTAAAAGCCATGTTCTCCATCGATTCAACAAGCGGAACGACGTTGTGTTTTTTTATATCGATGTGCTTAATAACTTCTTTCAGAAAATCTTTTTTCTCAGCCATTGATAATCCTCATATAATTTTAAATGAAATTACGTACCCGTATCGGAACAATCAAGAACAATTATCAGAAAAACAACTTTGCAACTCTTAATATTCCCTGCTTCCACGGAACCCTGTGCGAAACACCTTCTTTATCCTTAAACTCATCGAGGTGTTCGATGTACCATTTGTAATTTCTGATAAGTGCATCTTTGTTCGAGTATTTCGGTTTAAAGCCGAGAACCCGTTCGGCTTTTTCAATCGATACGAATGAATCTTTCGATGCGGTTTCGTAAACCCATTTGTAAAGAGGCGAAAGCTTTAACGCTTCTAAAATTCTTAACGTCCAGATAATCGGCTTTTCAGGCAACGGTTTTATCTTTTTCCCGAAGCCGGCATAATCGAGCACTGCCTGGTAATCCTCGCGCATCGTGGTAAATTCTTTTGCCCCGATGTTAAAAGTATCATTCACTTTTTCTTTATCGAGCGTTGCACATAAATAAATTGCTTCGCAAAGGTCTTCCACATCCAAAAGCTGGTAACGGTTGTTGCCTTTTCCAATCATCGGAAAGCCGTGTCCGTCCTTTGCCCAATCGTAAAGCAAATCAAAAACACCGAGGCGTTCGGGACCGATAAATGATTTCGGTCTGATTATAGGAATACACATTCCTTTTTCTCTGTACCTAAGGCATTCTTCTTCGGCAAGAATTTTTGCTTTACCGTATTCACCCACACCGTCTAATTTATCATCTTCGTAAAGCGGATGGTGATCGGGAATTCCGTAAACAGCAGTCGATGAGATATGAATAAAACGCCCGACCTTCTGCCTTTCCGCTTCTTCAAGTAAATTTCTTGTTCCTTCAACATCGGTTGAAAAAATATCCTCCGGTTTATAAAGCGGAAGCGCAGCCGCAGTGTGGATGACGATGTCAACGCCTTCCATCGCCTTCTTTACCGCATCTTTATCCCGTATGTCTCCTTTGATCGCAGTGATCTTGCCATTTATATCGGGATAATCGAATTCAACCAGATCGAGGGAGACTATTTCGTGGTCTCGCGAGTGTAAATAGCGTATCAAATTGATACCCAAAAAACCTGAACCGCCCGTAATTAAAAATTTCATTTTTATACCCAATGCTTAAAATTCTGAAAATATCAGCCCCAAAATTACAAATACTGCCCTCAGCAGACAAATTTTACGGTTTATGCAAAAACAGGAACAATTATTGCAGTCCGGCTATATTAAGAGGCTTAAAGCATAATTGATAACATAAAAATGAAGAAAATAATAACGCCGTTATCCGTATCGATATCGGTGCACATAGTTTTAATAGCGATTGTGGGATTTGTATTTAATGAATTACGGTCGCACACCTACAGCTTGTATCCCGATAACTACATCGAGTTGACTACCAAAGTAATAGAAAACGATAACGTTAACATTATTGAAAAAACAGATGAAACTAAAACTGTAAAATTAAAGAAGAAAAAGAAATCACGCCGTAACACCGGACCGCTTAAAGACAAATCGAAATTAATAAGGTACAATGCCGGTTACTATGTAAGCTTCAACGACTTTAATATGGAAACATCTTCTCTCGAACAATATTATTCCGATCCGACCAACAACATTACATTAAGATATCCTACCGGCTGGACCTTTCTGGATAATTATGTTCAGGGTAAATTAAAGGGCGTTACTTTCTGGGATATTTCCGCGCACTCTTCGCCTCCGCCGTTTGTTCATCTTAAAATAGTCGATAAGCAGAATTTCAAACCGAACCGTTTTCTCTATAGTAAAGTTTTTGTTAAGTTTACAGCATATTTTAACGATCCAAAGATTTCGAATAATAAGATCGAGCAAAAAATTTATCTGAGAACCGATACCGGTTGCAGATACGATATTATTATTGATCTTGTGGTTAAAGACGGTAAAGAATTTAAAGACCTTCAACCGAAATTCTTCGGTATGATAGGAACACTGAAAGTAGGAGAACATATTCTTTAATAAAATTTAAGGAGAGAAAATGAAAAAAAGATTTATGGGAATCGCAGCTTGTCTTTTTACATTCCTGTTTCTTCCTAACCTGTTTGCCCAGGGCACCTTTGAGGGCAAAGTTATTTTTCAGGTGATGGATGAAAGCATGACACAAAACATCAGCTATTTTGTTAAGGACGATAAGTTCAGAATAGAGCCGGAAGAGAGCAAGGGGCAGGGAGTGATGATTTACGATTCAGAGAGTAAAACCATGATTGTGGTAATGCCCGAACAAAAAATGTATATGGAAATGCCTATGCAAATGGATTCGGAGAATATGGAAACCGATGAAAACGGATTGGAATACTTTAAGAACACAGGCGAAACAAAAGAAATTAACGGCTATACCTGCGAAAGATTTATCTTTAAAGATGAAGAGGGAGAAGGCGAAGCCTGGATGACTAAAGGTTTGGGTGGATTTTTATTTTTCACCGATTTCGGCGGTGGTCAACCCAAAGAAGAGGAATGGCAGAAAGCTATGATGGACGAAGGTTATTTTCCGATGGAAGTTAGTATGGTTGACGAATCGGGAAATTCAAAGCAGGTTTTCCGTGTAATTGAGCTTACTCCGATGGACCTTGACGATGCACTGTTTGCACCTCCGGCAGGTTTTCAGAAACTTGATATGAAGGGTATGATGAGCAAATAATTATTTGCTAAATGAATACCCGGCAGATTAGCATTTTTGCAGGTTGTTAAATAAAATAATATTCAATCCCGGTTCCTTTAATAGCGGACCGGGATTTTTATTGTTTGCACTCAAATAATCTCTGTTAACAACTAACATAATAGGCATTGCCGTCCAAAATATTTTTTTGTTGAGTAACTATTCATCCTTTAATAGCAGAATTAAACATTTTTACAAAAACTGCAACCCTAACCCCTGTCCCTCTTCTCCCGGAAGGGAAAAAGAGAATTAAAGAGGGATGAGCTCCACTTACAACTGAAACGAATATAAATACCTGTAATCCATTTTAATTTTTACTCTACCGGTATTTCAGAGAAATCTATTTTGGACAGATGTTTCACAAACCGGAAATTTATTAAACCTCTACGAGGTTTTTACTACCTGATGATGTTTGAAATGCTGCTACAATAATATAACCTCTACGAGGTTAATTGCGGAATAGAGATAACATCTAATTGATTTTAAAAAGTTCCGGTGATGATTCAGGTTAAAGAAAAAGCGGGACTAACTTACACTTGCAAAGAACATCGTAGATGTTCAATTATTGTAGAAAAGAAAGAAAAAAAACAAACATATCCTCGTAGAGGATCAATAAGCAGGAGACAAAAAATATAAAGCTAAAATACAAACCGATGCTGTCCGAATTATTTTATTATTTGAGTAACTATTCATCCTCTAATAGCAGAATTAAACATTTTTACAAAAACTGTAATTCAACCCCCGTCCCTCTTCTCCCGGAAAGGAAAAAGGGAATTAAAAAGGAATGACTTCCTCTTACAACTAAAACGAATATAAACACCTGTAATCCATTTTAATTTTTACTCTGCCGGTATTTTAGAGAAATTTATTTCGGACAGATGTGATAATAGCACATCTGTCCAAAACGATAAAAAAAGGATCCCTCAGATAAGATTGGTAAATTAGTTTCACAAAAAATAAACAAACCAAAATTATCGAGGGATCAATGGTAAATGTAACACTTTTCAGTCAGATATTAAATTATATAGA
>JAJRSV010000127.1 GCA_024278655.1 Bacteroidota bacterium
ATCATTGCAAGCACGTAACTGATGGTATCAAGTCCGGCGCCGCCATATTCGGGCGCAACCATCATACCCATAAATCCGAGTTCACCCATTTTTTTAATTATCTCTGTGGGAAATTCGGCATTCTTGTCCCTTTCAACAGCAGTGGGAGCAATTTCGTTCTCTGCAAAATCTTTTGCAGATTCTTGAATCATTTTCTGTTCTTCTGTAAATTCGAAATTCATTTTACATCCTGATAGTTTAAAGTTGGATTTAATTATTCATTTTTTTATACTTTAAATAACAGTTCGAAAAATAAGGGAATATAAGTATTATAGCAATTAACATAATTAAACAGTTTGTTTAAATCATTTACAAAAATTAACCTGATTACTATATTTGCTGTATGAGTACCGAAGGAAAAGGTGGTAATAATAAAAAACCTATATTAAAAGGTTACACCCTAAAAGAGTTAAAAGACTTTTTCTCCTCAATCGATGAAAAGCGATTCAGAGGAGAACAAATATTTAACTGGCTGTACGGGCATCTTATCGATTCGTACGATGAGATGCAGAACGTGCCTAAAGTGTTACGCCAAAAGCTAACCGAACTTACCGGTGTGATTGATACGCTCAAACTCATCTCGATAAAAGAATCTCCGCAGACCGGAACGAAGAAATATCTCTTCGAAACACTTGATGGATATAAAATCGAGTCGGTTTTAATTCCGGAACTTAAGCGGACAACTCTTTGCATATCAACGCAGGTCGGATGCCCGCTCGATTGTAAGTTTTGTGCAACCGGGTTGATGGGTTTTAAGCGAAACCTTACTGCCGGTGAAATATTCGACCAGTACAAGTTTGTAACAAAGGATCTGGAAGAAGGCGCAATAAAGAACATTGTTTATATGGGAATGGGCGAGCCGCTTTTGAATTATGACGAGACACTGAAATCGCTGGAAATATTTTCCCACGATCTTACAAAAGGAATTAAGCTAAAACGAATCACAGTTTCGACGGTGGGTATTGCACCGAAAATAATTGAGCTTGCAGATTCGGGATTGAGAGTTAAACTCGCTTTTTCGCTACATTCATGTTTCGAAGATATACGAAGCAAGCTGATACCGATTAACGATAAGTACTCGTTGCGCGAAAACCTGCAGGCAATACGGTATTACACAAAGCAAACCAGAACCAGAATTACTTTTGAGTATGTAATGATAAGCGGTATTAACGACCGCGAAGAAGATTTTAAGGAACTGGTTAAGCTGTGCAAATCGATGCCGTGCAAAATAAATGTAATTCCGTTCAACTCACTCGAGCATATAAACCCGACTGGTTTCTCAGCCGAACTTCAGCCCTCGCCTTACGAAAGGATTGAAGCTTTTGTACAGGCACTGCGCGACCAGAACATTGTAGTTACGGTCAGATACACACAAGGCGAAGATATTGCAGCGGCTTGCGGTCAGCTTGCCATCCTTGAGGATGAAGAAGAGAAACCGATCAAGAAAAAATGAAAAAACTTACGCACGATGAGATTTCGGAAAACCGCAGCACATTAAAAACCCTGCACAAAATTAAACGCTTACCTGTTTATGTAATACTCGACAGCATCCGCAGCAATTACAACGTCGGCTCCATCTTCCGAACATCCGACGGCGCAATGATTGAAAAGCTGTACCTCTGCGGTTACACTCCTCATCCTCCTAAAAAAGAAATAATGAAAACAGCATTGGGCGCAACCGAAAGTGTAAACTGGGAATATGTTGAAGATGCAAAAGAGCTAATAAACAAATTAAAAAGCGAAGGAATTAAAATAGGCGCGTTAGAGTTGACCGACAGCAGCTTCCCTTATTACGATTTGAAACCGGATACTTTTCCGATGGCTTTAATTATCGGTAACGAAATAACCGGGGTTTCGCAGGAGTTATTGGATTTATGCGACTTCTCAATTGAGATTCCTCAATACGGAATCAAGCAATCGTTAAACGTGGCAGTTGCTTACGGTGTTGCTGTTTTTGAGTTGCGGAAGATGTTTGATGAACAATAGGGGTTTTTTGGTTCTTTGTTCGTGGTGCGTAGTTAAAATGTTTAAGGTATAAGGATTGTAAATTTCAACCTTTTAGTGTTTCAGAAATCTATTCAACAAACACGGCGGTCACTAATACTCCGTGTCTGTTACCAATTTAAGCTATTTTGCTATACACACATTATTCACTCAACTGCTTTAAGCACCTGTTTAACAATTTTGGGATGGAACGTTTTACCTGTATGGAATGAAACAATTTAGGCAAGAGAAACCTCGTAACTTGTAGTAATTATTTCTTTAGCTTGAAGTTCTTTTTTTTCTTCTTCACTTAAAGTTTCTATGTATAACTCGATTGCTTCTTTTATGTTCTTCATTACTTCATCAAAACTATCGCCCTGAGTATGGCATCCTTCTAATTCGGGACAATAAGCGAAGTAGCCATATTTATCTTTCTCAACAATTACATTTAATCTGTTCGACATTTTTTCCTCATTTTTTATAATTCTTAAAATATTAACAAACAGTTAGATGGTATTAGATTATTCCTCTTTATTTTTCATTTGAAAAGTTTTTTGGTTTTCAACTTTCGGTTGTATTGTATATTTGTTTTAATAATTGTTTTCTATTTCATTATAATATACAAAATTCATAAATAAATGCAACAGCCGTTACGTTGTTGACCGTGACGGGCAAGGGAATCTTGAATATCGAACACCAAACGCTGATTTTTGATTTTAGAAGTGATTATTGAAAGAGAAAGATTTGCTTGCATCGGCAGTCACGAATATTTGATAGTCAGCAGCAAGTTCGGCATTAAGTTTTTATGGCAGTCACTTCTCATTAGTCATTCATTATCATTTGTTGTGGTTATTAGCAAAAGTGAATGTGTAGAGTTCATTCAGTCAATCAATTTAGGGATTTGGCAATTGAGTTATTCACTTTTGTCTTTTTACTCCTGCCCACCGTAACTTTAGTGAAGGCGGGTTAATCTTTTATCTTGTAAAAACAACAGCTCAAACCGCGGCGGTAAAATACTCTTCGCCGTTATCTTTTGTGTGAATAACCAACAGGTTTGCTCGCACCATTTTTACCAATGTGCGTGATGCCCTTCGTTCAGAGATATTTACAAGGTTGCTTAACTCTTTAACCGAAATTTTTTCTTTCTTCCCAAGATATTCGAATACCATTTTCTCATTCGGACCGATAGTGTATTTTTTTAACGCAAGATTATTTGCATTCGCTCTCATTATTCTCACCATCTCTTTACTTACCCTTAACGATTTATCGTTCACTCTTATCATCACTACGGCTTTGGTAATATCGAACGATTCGAGATAATCCTGCATACGATGAGGTTTTTTATCCGATTCGGGAATTGTGATTGCAACAATCTCCTTCCCTTTTAAATTGATGAAATCGAGCGAGTAATTAACGGGTGGTTCACAGTAGTTGTTGGCAGCATCTTTAATCATCTCCGCTTCCGATTTTTCGCTTTCTACGCCTACTATGGTTCTGTCGTCATCAATACCGAACAGAATATAACCGCCTTTGGTGTTTGCAAAAGCTATCATCTCCTTTGCGATTTTTTCGGGTGTGGTAAAGCGGCGCTTGAATTCGCATTGAATGTTTTCCCCTTCCTCTATCAAGTCAAGTAATTCTTTCCTATTCATTTTCAGTGCAACCAATATTCTACTAATGAATAACTCGTTCCCCCGCTTAACATTTAAATATATATAACTGTAAAAATTAATACAAAGACTAATAACGTCTTTTTCTCGGATTCCAGAGTGGTTCTTTAATTTTAGGCAGTAGTTTCTTTTCGAATTGCCCGGATACTTCTTTTTGTTCTCCGTTTTTCATCGAAACCTGCACCGAATCGGTTTGACTTGTTACAGTTGATAAATCACCAGTCCGGTTCAACTTCTCACCCGCGAGACTATCGGTTACGGCAAGCTTCCCATTGAGTGAGTCGAGTTTAGCCATCTCCAATCGTCTCTTTTCCTGCTTGTATAATGAAAGTTTACCGGCAATATTCCTTACGTAAACCGAAGTGGGATAGTGAGCAATTAATGTATCGTAAATAGCCGCAGCAGAATCGGGCATACCTAAGTTGTTTTCGAGTATCCAGCCGCATGCATATAATGATTTTGCCGCATACTTCGAATTTGGATACATCTTGTAGATTTCGAAAAACTGCTCAACAGCATCCTCGTAATTTTCCATCAGCATAATATATTCGGCATCTTCGTAATTATCCTTTGCAGGATCGTAGCTTAAATCTATAAAGGGCTTGTTCAGTTTATCGGCAGCAGCGTTTACAATAGCTTCGTCACTGTAATTATCATAAATTATATTGAACAGACTATCGGCTTTGGATTTATTATCAACAGTTAAATAATAACTGCCGAGAGCATAAATTGTGTTCGCCTGGTAACGGGTATCGGGAAAGTTCGTTAATATATTGTTGTAATACCAATAGGCGGAGTCCGGCATATTCAATTCGGTTAAAAAGAGATTGCCGAGCTCGAGCTGGTTTTTTGCAAGAACCGACTTTAGAGAATCCTCCGGTATTTTAGGTCGCTGCGGCGGATTATTTTTAAACTTAAGCGTATCCGGCAATTGATTAGTAAACTCTTTGTTTTGCTGCACCTGTTGATTAATCAAAAGATTGTTTTGCAAATTCCGGCGCTGTGCAAATATAGGGTCGTTGAAAACACTATCGAACTTTGCTACAATAAGCGAATCGTCGGGAAGCGGATTACGGATTTTTGTAAGAAGCGAATCGCGTATAAGTGTTGAATCCTGTGTAATAAGTGAATCCAACGCCTTAAGTGTATCGGCAAAGTAACCGGTTGTATCCTGTTTGTTTAGAAGCGAATCGAGTCCGGACCAGATTGCCTGCAGTTCTTTAATGTTGGCAATCTCTTCAGCAATTGCGAGTGAATCCTGCACGTAAGCGATGGAATCTTTAACAAATTCATCGGGATGTTCGGCGTAAAAAAGTTGCTTATCAAATTTACCGATTGTGTTTCTTAAGTTTATGTACCGGGTAAACAGTCTGTTTTTTTCGCGTGCGGATTCAAGATATTCTTTTGGAATTGTTGCAGTAGCTGCCTGCTTGTAATAAAAGGCAGCACTATCAAGATTTACAATATCCTCCTCGAAAATATTTCCCAACTCGTATTTTGCCGCACCGGAAATCGGGGTTGATTTATACAGAGTGTCAACTTCGGTAAACTGGCTTACCGCAACATCAACTTTTCCCATAGCCCTGTTCGTTTTAGCTATTTCAAAATCGATATCGGCATAGTTGGTTGCGTACTTGTCTTCATCTCTCATATCTTCAAAAACTTCCAGCGCCTCTTCAATTCTGCCGGCTTCCCTTAATGCTTTGCCGTAATTAAGCATCGCTTCAAACTGTAAATCGAAATCCGGATCGTAATCAAAAACATTCCTGAAAGCAATTACCGCATTATCAACTTCGCCCACCTGCATATTCAGTCTGCCTATCTCGAACCAAACTTCTGCTTTAATTTCGTCGTCATCGGAGTTATTCATAAACTCGTTAGCTATTTCTATAGCACCCTTAATATCATCTGTTGTAATCTTATAAACAATCTCCTCAATGTAAGATTCCTCAACAAACTTATCTTCCCCTTCTTCAATAGCTTCGGTTCTAACTTCGGCTAATGTTCTCAACCCCTCATTATATTTCTTCAGCCGCATCTGGCATTTACCAACCCACAGCTTGCCTTCGAGCACCAGATCGCTTTCGGGATAATTGGTAAGCAGCTCGTTGAATTTTCTTAACGCTTTCTGATAATTTTTCTGGTAGTAGAACGATTTGCCTAAAATCATTAATGCATCGTCAACGTAGTCGCTTTGAGAATTGAACTGAAGTAAATCGGAACACTTTTCGATAACCTTAACCAAATCGCTTTTTATTGTTCCCGAAACGGCGGTGGGTTCGGTAGTGAAAATGTTCGTCTCTTTTTCTTTAATCTGCTTTTCGGCTTTTTCGAACAGTTCGCTTACGTTGTAGTAAAGATTAAAATAGGTGGTAAAATTATTCCACA
>JAJRSV010000128.1 GCA_024278655.1 Bacteroidota bacterium
AAAAGCAGTTTTTGAGAAAAGTAAATTTTATAGCTCTGTTAATGGCTTTTAAATCCGTTGCGGATGAATCGTATCAAACGGAAGAATTGGAAAAATATAATTCGATTCCTTTTAACGAAGAATTAATGATGGATTTTATAATAAGAAATGTAAGCGTGTTGAGAGACAGCAGAAAGTTTACGGTTGATATTGGCATAAACTTCGAAGAGATAAACATAAACAACGCCAACGATTATTACTTGCAGGCAAGCATCGAAGACATCGGCGACCTTTCTGTTTTTACCGGCTTCGAAGAACTTGATGCATCGGGATTAACGCTGCACACCGGCAAAACCACCGAAGATACTTTTAATTCATTGGATGAACTGAACCAACTGAACCCGCTTGAACTTTTTCAGAATAATATTACAAATGTAAAGCTGCAAACCGAAAAACAACTGCCTGAGTTTTCGCCGTATCCGTTTAACATTGAACTGAATACCAAAGAGACGGCTCCGAACAAAATAAAAACGGAAGCGGTGCCGAATTTTATTTTAAGAAAAGGCAGGGATTTTAAATACGCTGTAGTTAACGGATTTTTGTACGATGAAATTTCGTTACAGCGGAAAGAAGGAAACGGATTGATAATAAGATAGAATATTATGGAAGAAACAGAAAACAAAAAAAGTTTTATCGAACTAACCGTTCCTTATGTTGAACCGCTTTATTATTACGCATTCCTGCTAACGAACGATTATGCAAAAGCAAACAAGCTTGTAATTAAAACCTACGAACAGGCACACCGCTTTTTCGATTACCATTCACCCGGAGCTAATATTAAATTTTATCTTTTCAGAATAATGAACAACTCCCTTCCCGTATCGGAAGGAATTAAGGAAGAGAACATCAGTGAAATCGATTTAAGTAAAGTGGATTTGGATAATGTCGAAAAGGAATTAACGGAGATTGACAGTAATACCATCTCTCATAACATTTCCAACCTGTCGGCGGATATTAAAAAAGTAATTGCGCTGTATCAGATTGGGGAGTTTAAACCCGAAGAGATTGCCGAAATTGTCGATGTTCCTGAAGGAGTGGTTTTAACAAGGTTGTACACCGGCAGAAAGTTACTGCTCGAAAAGCTTGCAAAAGAAAAAAAACTACCGTTGAAAAGCGGTAAGGAATTAAACTATGCGGAAAAGAAAAAGATAACCGCCTTAGTTCAAAGTGAAGAGGAAAAAGTTGAAGACGAGAGTTTAATAGAAGAAGTTCAGCTTCAGCAGTTAATAAAGCGCGTTTTAAATTCCAACCTGATAAAAGAAAAACCGCCGGATGAACTGAAGGGAAATATATTGGGAAAATTCTCAGCAACGTTCGAAGAAAAAATAAGAGGAAGCATCAAAGCATCGAGAAGTAAACGTTACGTAGTTTATGCTACAATAGTAATGACTATTGTTGTGATTACAGCTATTCTTTTTTATGAACCGGATATAAAAAAGCCGAAAAATTTTGCGGCGGAACAGAACGGAAGAACCAACCTTCTCATTCAATTGCAGAATACGTTTGAGGAATTTAAAAACGGCAGGTTTACAATTGTTAATGGCGATGCTGAAACACTTAAAGATTATATGCATCAAAACGGGTTAACGAATGAATACAAGATATTTCAAAATAAAACTCTAAAGCTTACCGGCTGGTTTGTGAATAAAACAGAAGAGGGGAAACCTGTTTTTCTTGTTTACGAAGATGAGCAGGGCAAAACCGTTCTGATGCATCAATCGCCTGTGGAAAAGTTGCAAAAAGGAAAATCAATTACACTCACCAAAGACTTAATCGATTTTCTTTTAACCGGAAGATGCTACTCTACCACAAAGGATAATTTTCTGTGTTTGTTGAAAAGTGACGGAAGTAATATATTTGTTTTTGCAACTGAACTTCCTGCAAAGAATTTAATACTGGAAATTTGTAAACAAAAGTGAGAACAAGAATGATTAAAATTAATAATATACTTCTGCCGACCGATTTCAGTAAACGCTCGCTCGCTGCTGCCGAGTACGCAGTTGAGCTTGCACGGCAATACGGAGCCAAACTTCATGTTCTGCATGTGCTCGAAAAAACTCCTCCCATTTTAGCAATGCGTACATTCGACTTGTCGGAGGAAAAAATAATCGAAACGATTGAAGAAGAAGCAAAGCAATCGATGAATGAAACTCTTGAAAAGATAAAAGAGAAGAACGGCGTAGATATAGTTTATGATATACGAAAAGGAACCGATTACGAAGAGATAGTAAAATATTCGGAAGAGAAGGGGATTGATGTGATTGTAATTGCAACGCATGGCAGAACCGGTTTGATGCACACATTGATTGGCAGTGTTGCCGAAAAGGTAATCAGACATGCGAAATGCCCGGTTTTGGTAATTACACCTTCGCACAAAGATGAGTGACGAATAGCCCAATTACCGGAATTCTTGATTATCGGCAATAAATTTGATATTTTTACTGTTCATCCTATTTTTTGCAGGGATACAAATGGCTAAATTGAAAAATATTGAAGCATTTTGCTCGATTTGCGGTGCAGTTACCAAAATGGAAATCACCGGTGAAGTTACCGGCGAAGAAAATGAAGATAAAAGATGGGCAAAATGCAAAAAATGCAAACAGACGATGGTGATAAACCTCGTTGATGTGCAGAATAAAAAATATTCCCTGGAAGGAATAGAAGAGGAGGAATGCGAAACGTATTCTCCGCTTAAAACTTACGAAATCGGACAGACGATTTTTCACGAGAACTGGAACGATTTCGGTAAAGTGATTGCCAAAGAAACTCTTTCGAACGGACAGCATTCAATTTCGGTTGAGTTTCAGAAATCAGGATTAAAAAAATTAGTTGAATCGTTAAATCAATAACCAAACGGAAAGAGGTGAATTAATTTGGTTGGCATTACGGTAGGCGAAAACGAAAACATCGATAAAGCTCTTAAACGTTTCAAGAAAAAATATGAACGTTCCGGTATTCTTAAAGAATACAAGAAGAGAACTTTTTTCGTTAAGCCGTCTGTTAAAAAACGTATGGAGCGAATTAAAGCTGCCAGACGTGCACACAGACCGGTGCGCTGAATTTTATTCGTTTAATATTAAAAAGCCCCTCAGTTAACGAGGGGCTTTTTTTTATTTTAAATGTAATACCGGTTCTATTACTTCCGGCTCTCTTTCCTTTGCGTAGTGCTTTTCCAGATGCTTTACAACCTTTTCGAACGCTTCATCGACGCTGCTGCAAAAGTTAAGCAGCTTTAAGTCGGCTTCATCAATCATTCCTCTATCGACCAATGCATCGAAGTTGATGATACTCTTCCAGTATTTCTCATCGTAAATAAGTAAGAGTAGTTTCTTTTTTATCTTGTCGGTCTGAACCAGCGTTAATATCTCGAAGCATTCGTCCATCGTTCCGAATCCGCCCGGAAAGATTATGAACGCTTTAGAGAGATAAGCGAACCAGAACTTCCGCATAAAAAAGTAATGGAACTCGAAACTCAAATCGGGAGTTACGTACTTGTTAACAAACTGCTCGAACGGAATGCTTATATTCAACCCGACCGAATAACCGCCTGCCTGCTTTGCACCTTTGTTGGCAGCTTCCATTATTCCGGGTCCTCCGCCTGTGCACACGATAAACCTGTTGGCTTTTGTCGGCAGGTTAAGCGACCATTCGGTTAATCTTTTCGATAACTCAACCGCGTCTTCGTAATACTTCGACATATCGACAAGCA
>JAJRSV010000129.1 GCA_024278655.1 Bacteroidota bacterium
AAAGATGACGGCGAAGAAACAATAACAGCTTTTACAATTGACGCTTTTGTGATGTTTAGTTTTCTGTAAAGATTTTAATTTGCAATTTAAAAGGGAGCCGGAATTATTCGGCTCCCTTTTTTCTTAAATACCTGCGTAAAACTTTTAAACCGAATTTTGAATAATTATCACCATTTATATTTTTCAGATTGGTAATAACCTTTCTGATTTTTCCGGAATTAATTTTCAAACGGAACGCACCATTAATATGAGAGTAGAGCTGTTCTTCGAATTGCTGAACTGTAAGCACAGCTATTATGTTCAGTTCACGTTGTTTCATCGGTAAGCTTTTTCGTCCGAGTACTTTTCCGTAACCCTCGAGTACGAGCCAGTCCGATAATTCGGGTGAAAAACTTTGGATGTTCGAAATAAGTTTATTGAATTTTCTGCCGTAAATTCTTTTGCAGTTTTTTACTCCGCGCTCACGGTACTTATTCAAATCCCAACCTTCAAGCTTTTCCGTTTCGCTTTCAGTATAGAACTCACTCATTATCTTTAGCGAAACCAATGCAGACGGATAACCGGTGAACAGATAATTCTGCAACAGCGATTCGTAAACATAAGTTCTCTTTACATTAATATCTTTCAATGCTTTCAGAACCGTGCGTAGCAAGTCATAATTCCTTATTGCCGCAGCCGCACAAAGAAGCGGTAGCAATTCATCCTGCGGCAATTTGTTTATCTTTTTTTCCAACGAAGTTTTTCTTTTCATACAAAATTTCTTTCCGGGCAAAAAAAACCCCCGTGCAAACGGGGGCTGATAAAATCAAACAAGATGCAATTAGTTAAGCAGACTTAATTCATATTCTGCAGTCTTTCTGTAAGTAGCATCTTTCTTTGCTTTGTTGAACATCTCTTTTGCTTTTGCCGTATCACCTTTTCCCTTGTAGGAAACTCCCATGTAATAGTAAGGTCCGCCCTTGGTAATCTTCGCTCTGTACTTGAGTGCATTCTCAGCAGCCGCAATCGATTTATCCCATTCGCCCAACTCGGAATAAACTTTAGCAAGTGATAAGTAAGCTGCATCGTAGTTATAATATTCAACTGCCTTCTTTAAGTATTCAATTCCTTTTTGAGCATTACCTTTACCCAATTCGATGTTACCCAACTTGGTGTAAGCAAGCGAAAGATTTTTCTTCACTTTTTTGGTAACGCTTTCTTTATTGGTAAGGGTAAGAACCTTTTCGAAGTTCTTAATTGCTTCTGTAAATTTTCCCATCTGGAAATAAACACCGCCGAGTGCATTATAAGCAGCGGAAAAATCACTCTTTAATTTTATACACTCTTCGAAAGAATTTTTTGCATCTTCAAGTTTTCTGGCTTTTTTCTGTGCAACCCCGCGCTGATAATATATTCTGTAATCTTTTTCAATATCAAGCGCTTTATTGTAGTTATCGATTGCACCAACATAATTACCGGCTTTAAGCATACTGTTACCTTCGTTGTAAAGCTTGCCGGCTTCCGGATTCATCTCTTGTGCATACATATTCCCCATCAACAACAATACTACCACGAATGACAAGATCATTGAGAGTTTCTTCATTACATTCATCCTTTTAACTAATTATTAGAATTTGAAATCTGTGCGGAAGACGGGACTTGAACCCGTACGCCAGTTAAGGCACTGCCCCCTCAAGACAGCGTGTCTACCAGTTCCACCACTTCCGCAAATTTTCAAGAAGCAAAAATATCCAAGCGTAACCTCAAAATCAACACTTGTTTTAGGGACGTTTGAATAAGCAGTACTCAAAAAGTGGCTTTATTTGTGCATTTTACGATGCCTGTCTTTTATTAAGACACGCCGCAGCTCATCGCGGAACCTTTTTTCGAAGATAATCATCTTCGCAATCTGTTCAGTGGTTAATATATCGTACAACGAATCTATAAATTCCGACTTCGTGCGTTCGATTTCCGATTGAATTTTTTTCCACTCATCTATTTTCGATTTCAACGCGGCTTCATCAACATCATCTTCATCTTTCATCATCGTTTCCATTTCTTTTAGCAGCTCATCGGCATTTTTATTCAGCTCATCAATTTTCGATTTCATTTCGGTGCGTCGTGCAAAAAATCTTAACGTTGTTTCTTCATCCATTTTTAAAACTTCTATCAGTTTTATTTTTTCAAGCTGCTCGAGTCTTTCTCTTCCGCGCGGCGGACCCATCTGCGAATAAGCATTAAAATAAAAGAGCACCGAAAACAGCAATAAATATTTTAGCATTTTCATTTTAAATCCTCTTATAAATTTTCTTTGTTTATTAATCGCTGATATGCTTCCATCCATTCTTCTTCGTTAGCAACCGAGTAAAGATCGTTTATCTGATAACCGGAAACTATGGAATAACTTTCTTCTTCCGAAATCTCATCCGCAATTTTTTCCAAATCGTAATCGGTACTGATTATCTCATCCACAGCAAATTCTTCCGGGTTCGAAGTTAAATCGGATTCGCTTAGATAATCGGCAATATCGTCAATGTCATCTTCGGTTAAATATTCAGTAATCGATTGATAAATATCCTGTCCGCTGCCGTTAACCGTATAACTCCTCCACAATATAAATGCCGCGGTAAATATAACTAAAACCGTAAAAGCATAAGCCGCTCTCTGCAACGGAATTGCTTTCTTTTTCTTTTCTAACTTAGCACGGAACGCCGGAACAATACCGTTAAAGTAAGTATCGTCAACCGATTCAATTTCCTTAACGGAAAAATCATCTTTAACGGCTTTATACTTTTCGAGTACCTTTTTTAATGAAGGAGAATCGTTCAGCATCTTCTCGAAATTCTTCTTCTCCTCGGCGGAAAGCTGTCCGTCGAGATACCTGATTATTAATTCTTCATTCACCTTTTTCATCTAACAGTTCCTTAAGCTTTTTAAATGCATGAAAATAATTTGCCTTAAGTGCACCAACGCTTTTACCTGTAATTTCGGAAATTTCTTCGTAACTCAACTGGTCGTAATTGCGTAATATAAAAACTTCCCGTTGTTTAGGCGGAATTTTCTGCAGCATTTTATTCACATTGTCCAATCTTTCTTTTTCCTCGATGTTCTTGATAATGTCGTTTCCCGAAACTGTTGAATCAGTAATCTGATCATCGAGCGATAACAAAGTTTTAATCTTATTTTTTTTAATCAGGTTCAAACTTCTTGTTGCAGTAATTTTATAAATCCATGTATATAACGACGACTGAAACTTAAACGACTTTAACTTTTTATACATTACCAGCAAAACCTGCTGAACAACTTCATCGGCATCGAGATGATTACCGAGCATTCTGCGCGCGTGCCAGTAAATCTTTTCCTGGTACCGCATTGCCAGCTTATTGAAAGCAGATTCATCGCCGGAAATAAAATCCTTCACAAGTTCATAGTCGGTTCTGCTGTCGGTCATATATTAAACGGAATTTCTATCACTTTGACAAGTAAATTTTAATTTGGGTTTAAATATACGGTTTTAAACCAAAGCGGTAATTGCTCTGTCTAATGCCTGAAACCTCAAATAATTCACAATAAGGAGAAAAACAATGAAACGATTAATTGTTCTGACAGGCGCTATAATTTTTTCACTCTTCACAATCAATGCTGCAGCACAAATGATGGGTGACTTCAAACCCGGAAGCTGCAAAGGGATGATGATTGAAAAATTAAATCTTACCGATCAGCAGCAGGATGCTGTTGAGCAGCTAAGAATAGAACATCAAAGAAGAATGATTGACCTGAAAGCCGATCTTCAAAAAGCAAAACTCGATTTGAAAGAGTTAAAGCAGAACGGCAACTACACACGTGATGATTTTATTGCCAAAGTAAAAGCAATCAGCGAAGCGAAAAATAATATCGCACTCGAAATGGCAAATCATAAAATGGATATTTACGAATTACTTACCGATGAACAAAAGGAAATTTTTAACGATTTACCGATGGGATCCGGGTGTAAGAAAATGATGATGAAGAAACATAAAATGATGAACAGGGATTTTTAAGCTGACCTGAAACAGAAGTTCTCATTAAAGCCGGCTCTATGCCGGCTTTTTTTATGGATTTGTCGGACGAAGATCAAGTTCGCTTAAGAGTGCACGCGGCGGAAGTTTTATAATTGCCATAATCGAATCGGCAACATCTTCGGGTGCAAGAATATTTTTTGAGCTTGGCGGGTGTCCTGCCGTTTTGAAAAACTCCGTCCGCACAGAACCGGGACAAACAGCCGCAACCCTGATGTTAAACTCACGCAGTTCAAGCATTAACGAACGGCTGAAGCCCATCAGTGCATGCTTAGTTGCGGAATACATTGTTCCGCCGACGAAAGAATTCTTTCCGGCAAGCGAAGAGATGTTAATAATAGTTCCGCTCTTTCTTTCAATCATTCCGGGCACTACTGCCTTTGTGAAACGGTAAACACCGTAAAGGTTCACATCCATCATTGCTTTAAAATCCTCTAACTTCGAGTCAACAAATTTATCGAACTTACCGTATCCGGCGTTGTTAATCAAAACATCAATCTTGCCGAAT
>JAJRSV010000130.1 GCA_024278655.1 Bacteroidota bacterium
CATTTACCATTGATCCCTCGATAATTTTGGTTTGTTTATTTTTTGTGAAACTAATTTACCAATCTTATCTGAGGGATCCTTTTTTTATCGTTTTGGACAGATGTGGCGCGTATAGTAGTAAACGTACCACCAACAGCAATTTCATTGGAATTATTAGCCAATATTCATATATTTATTGCTCGAAATTTTGTAAAGTTTGTAAATAAGACAGGACTTAAAAAATGAAAAAAGGCATTCATCCGGAATACAGACCCGTTGTGTTTTTAGATCCGTCGTGCGATTTTTCTTTTTTGACCAGATCGACGATTAAAACCAATGATACGATTAAGTGGAAAGACGGTAACACATATCCCCTGGTTAAAGTAGAAATTTCAAGCGGCTCTCATCCGTTTTTTACAGGAAAGCAGAAACTTGTTGATACCGCCGGAAGAGTCGAAAAATTCAACAGAAAATACGGAAAGAAGAAATCCTCCTAAAACCGATTTTTTCTTCGAACTAAAGTTTATTAAAGCCGGTTTAGCCGGCTTTTTTAGTTTTAAAGGAATCTTCTTTTGTACCGAATTCAGTTAAAGAATCTTATCTTAAAATAGTTTAAATTTCAATTTCGAAATAAAATAAGAATGACTGATGCAAATCTGCATTTTTGAAGACGAAAAGTTTAGCGATTTTTATCCGCTTACACTTTCGCGCCCGGTTTATGAACTTACGGTGGGAGTGAGAACGATAAAAGAAAAGATAACTGCCGAATTAAACGATGCTGATATTGTTCTGCATTGCCGGCGTTATCTGCAAGCTCTTACATCGGATAATAACCCGGACGTTCCGGTTAATAAAATAACCGGTGATGAGTGCATATTCATCAACGGAAGAATTGCATCAGCAAACAATATGAATGAGTTGATAAGCAAGTTGAACAGTGATGATATTGTCTTTAAAAATACCGACACGGTAATCCTTGCAAAATTGAGCGGTGGTAATTTGGCAAAGCTTAAAGAAGAACTGCCGGAGCAAATTACCGCAGAATCGTTTGACGGAATAACCACTTTAGAAACAGAAGCAAAGTGTTATAATTACTTATGGGAAATGATTACTGCTAACGGCAAAGAATTAATAAACGATATCGGGCTGTTGAGGAAAACCGGATATTTTACAACCCATTTTGATGATTTTACGGGAGTGAACTTTATCAATCCTGATGATATAGTTATCCGGAAAAACGTAACAATTAAGCCGGGTGTTGTAATCGATGCATCGAACGGACCGGTGCTTATTGATGATAACGCTTTCATCTATCCGAATGCAGTTATCGAAGGACCGGCGTATATCGGTAAATCGGTTAAGATAAAAAGCGGAGCCACTATTTACGAAAATGTAAGCATCGGCAGTGTTTGTAAAATCGGCGGTGAAGTAGAGGACACGATCATTCTTCCTTACTCAAACAAACAGCATGCGGGCTTTATCGGGCACGCTTATCTCGGCAGTTGGGTTAACCTCGGTGCCGATACAAATTGCAGCGACTTGAAAAATAATTACAGTACTATTAAAGTTACTCTTAACGGAAAAACAATCGATACGGATTTACAGTTTTTAGGATTGATAATGGGCGACCATTCAAAAACGGCTATCAACACGATGTTTAATACGGGAACCATCGTTGGATTTTCCTGCAACATTTTCGGTGCAGGTTTCCCCGATAAATACATCCCTTCGTTTTCGTGGGGAGGTGCAGAAGGATTGACCACTTACGATTTACAGAAAAGCATTCAAACTGCTAAAGCTGTTTTCGGGAGGAGAGATAAAGAGTTTACGAGCGAAGACGAAAAATTATTTGAAACTATTTTTAATCTAACGAAAGATGAACGAAATGGCTGAGGAAACAAAGAATAATTCCGAATTTAAATTAGAACATCATACCGTAAAAGGTTTATATGAAGGTGTGCGCGGTTTGGCAGTTAAGATTTTAAACCGTGTTGAACGAACCGATGCTTACCTCGAGCGTTTGCTGGATAACGAAATGAAGAACAACGAGCTATCCGGTCCCGATAAAGCACTGCTGTACGAAATTGTTCACGGGGTTGTAAGATGGATGGGACGGCTGGACTGGATACTTAACGGCTTTTACAAGGGAACCTTTTCGAAAGCAATACCCAACTTAAAAAACGGTTTGCGTGTTGCTCTCTACCAGATAATGTTTTTAGACAGAGTTCCCGATTACGCCGCAGTAAACGAGGCGGTTGAGTTTGTTAAAAAACTGCAGGGTGCTAAACCGGCAGGACTGACGAACGCCGTTTTGAGAAATATTATCCGAAGTAAAGAAGCAATAAGATATCCTAATCCCGAGGAAGATTTAGTCGGTTATTTGAGCGCTTATTATTCACATCCGAGCTGGATGGTTAAACGCTATCTTGAACGCTTTGGCAAAGAAGAAACCGAAAAACTTTTAATGGCAAACAACGAAAAGCCGTATCTTACTTTAAGGATAAATGCATTAAGAGTTAAGCCGGAAGAGTTTAAAACACTTTTGGACTCTGTGAACCTTCGTTACAGTCCCGGTAAATTTTTGCCCGAGTTTTTTAAACTGCAAAATCTTACAAACATAACTGCGTGGGAATATTTTGTACGCGGTTATTTCAACATTCAGGATGAAAGTGCGGGATTGGCTTGCCGGCTTTTACAGGTTCGAGACGAAATGCGTGTGCTCGACCTTTGTGCCGCACCCGGCGGAAAGACTGCTTACATTGCCGCTTTGATGCACGACACCGGACAGATTGTTGCGTTAGATAGATTCGAAAGCAGGTTGAAAATTTTAAGGCGCAACATGCAGCGGCTCGGACTTAACAGCGTTAAAACAATCGAAACCGATGCACTTGAATACCAGGACGGTGAGTTCGACCGCGTGCTTGCCGATGTCCCTTGCATGGGCACTGGCACACTATCTAAAAAACCCGATATTAAATGGAAGAAAGATATATTCGATTTACGCCAGTTGAATGATTTACAGTACCGGCTTCTTTGCAAAGCCGGAGAGGTGGTTAAGCCGGGAGGTGTGGTTGTTTACAGCACCTGCTCAATCGAGCCGGAAGAGAACTACGGTATTGTGGAGAAATTCTTAAATGAGCATCCCAACTTTAAACTCGAAAGTGCGGAAGGCAAATTCCCGGATGCAATTTTAGACGAGCACGGATGTGTGCAGACTTTTCCGCACAAGCATAAAATGGACGGGGCATTTGCAGCCAAGTTAATTAAAGCGGAATAAACAGGTTATTCAAAAATCTATATAAAGTTATGCTGAAAAAATTTGCAGAAGAATTAGTTGAAGCGAGAAAAAAAGCGGGAGTTACGCTTCCGCAGATTGCAGCCAAAACACGCATCGACATGAAATTTTTAGATGCGATTGAAAGAGGCGATTTTGCTTTCCTGCCGGAGCTTTACGTTAAAGCATTCCTTAAGCAGTACGCTAAAGTTATCGGTTTGGATGAAGAAGAAGTTGTTGAAAAATATGAAGCGGCAAAATCGGGCAAGCAGGTTGAGCTTAACGAAGATACGACTGGGAAAGGCGAAGAAAAACAGGAAGAAGAAGAAAGAAAAGAAGCTTATACTAAACCGTCTGCTAAAGTTGCATTCGAAGATGAGGAAAAAAAGAAACCTGTTGGCAGGCAACAAAGTAAAAATCAAAATTTAATTATTGGTGGAGCAATTGCAGGGGTGTTGGCTGTTTTCGCTTTGGTTTATTTCCTGTTCATCAACACCGGTTCCGAAATTATTGTTGAAGAGAAACCTTACGAAGATGTCTTGAAGGAAACCCCGCTTCGTTACGTGGAAGATGAGGAAAAACAAAATGAAGAAACCACTCCGCAAATAATTAATGAAGAGCTTGAACTAACTATCACAAATACCGACTCGACAGATTCTGCATGGGTTTTGGTTATTTATGACGATTCGAGGCAGGAAGATTTTATGTTGTTTCCTCATACGTCAAAATCTGTAAAAGCAAACAGCAGCTTTAAAATTACGTTAGGCAATTCGGGAGTAGTATCGCTGCGGCTTAACGGAAGCAAGCTTGCTTTTGAGGGCAGACGCGGAGCAGTAAGATATTTTAAGATTGATAACAACGGAATCGAGCGGCTTCATTCACCACCAAAACTAAACCGGGAATAAATGTCTTCCGATATCAAGAAAAGAATTGAAGAGCTAAGGGAACAGATACGGGAACACGATTACAGGTATTACGTACTTGCCGAACCTGTAATAAGCGATGAAGAGTACGACAAGCTGATGAAAGAGCTTGAAAGGTTGGAAGCCGAACATCCCGAGCTTATAACCCCCGATTCACCCACACAAAGGGTTGGTAAAGACCTCACAAAAGAATTCAAACCTGTTAAGCATAAAGTACCGATGTTAAGTCTTTCCAATACTTACAACGAGAAGGAATTGTATGATTTCGACCGTAGAGTAAGAGAAGCGCTGCCCGAAGGAGAAAAGGTTGAGTACATTGTTGAGTTTAAGTTTGACGGTGCATCTGTAAGTTTGAATTATGTGAACGGCTTGCTTAAAACTGCTGCCACAAGAGGCGACGGAATAATCGGCGAAGAAATAACCGCAAATGTGCGGACAATAAAATCCATCCCGCTTAAATTAAAGATGGATAAAAAGCTTCCGTATAAGCTGAATGATATTGAAGTCCGCGGTGAAATTTTTATGAACATAAAAGACTTTGCCAAGCTTAACAGGGAAAGGGAAGAAAGAGGCGAGAAGCTGTTTGCAAACCCGAGGAACGCAACCGCAGGAACACTTAAACTGCAGGACCCGAAGGTAGTTGCAAAACGTCCGCTGAATAATTTTATGTATATTCTAATCAGCCCCGGAGACGAATTAAAATCGCAGGAAGAAAATTTGCAGATATTAAAGAAACTTGGCTTTAAGGTTAACGAACATTATAAAAAATGCAGGAGCATTGATGAAGTAATTGAAGTATGCCGGGAATTCGAATCGATTAGAGACACGCTTGAGTACGAGGTTGACGGAGCGGTAATAAAAGTAAACTCGATAAAACAGCAGAATATTTTGGGAAGCATAGCAAAATCGCCGCGGTGGGCGGTTGCGTTTAAATTCAAAGCAAAGCAGGCATTCACAAACATTAAAAAAATCGTGTGGCAGGTTGGAAGAACCGGAGCCGTTACACCTGTTGCCGAATTCGAGCCGGTACTGCTTGCGGGTTCAACCATAAGCAGAGC
>JAJRSV010000131.1 GCA_024278655.1 Bacteroidota bacterium
AAGCAATCCAGGTCGATAGCCATGGACTCGTTACAAGCTTTCATATGAACGACAGATGTGCGGCGGGCTGCGGACGTTATCTCGGTTATGTTGCCGATGAGTTCAGTCTTTCCTTAAACGAGTTGGGACCTTTGGCACTTGAAGCGGAAAAGGAAGTTAACATCTGTTCAACATGCACGGTGTTTGCCGGTGCTGAGATAAGAGAGCTGCTGAACGTTGGCGAGAAGCGGGCGGATATACTTGCCGGCTTACATAAGTCAATTGTTATAAGAGCGATGTCGTTAATCGCACGCTCGGGCGGTGTAAGAAACGAGTTTACTTTTACCGGCGGTGTTGCAAGAAACCAGGCGGTGCTTAAGTACATCAGCGAAATGGTAAGAGACAGTTACGGCGACGATATTAAAATTAATATTCATACCGATTCAATTTTTATGGGCGCTTTAGGCGGCGCTATGTTTGCAAGAAGAAACTTAAGAGTCGATCTTCCGAAGAAGAAATCGAAAAGCAAAGTAAGCAAGGTAAATTAGTTAAGCAGATATTTTAACGGAACAAAAAATATGAACGACAAACTTTACACATTCGGAATAGATGTTGGCGGAAGCTACATAAAAGCAGTGTTGATGGAATACGGGGATAATCCCGTTGTGGTTTCGAAGCGAACCGAGAAAATACGTAAGCGTAATCCTTCAACAGTTGCCGATGAACTTATTAATTTTATTCTCGATAAGAATAATCTGAAGCACGAAAACATTGCTTACCTTGCTTCAACCGGCGAAGGCGAAATGGTACAGCATAAAACCGGACATTTTTATAGCATGACTACTCACGCAAGAGGCGGTATATTTCTTAAGCCGGAAGCAAGAACCGTGGTTGATATGGGTGCTCTTTTTGTAAGAGCAATTAAGATAAACGAAAGAGGCAAAGTATTGGATTATAAAATGACCGGGCAATGCGCATCCGGCTCGGGACAGTTCATCGAAAACATTTCGCGCTATCTTGGATTGGCTATCGAAGAAGTTGGCGACATATCGCTTAAGGCGGAGGAGCCGGAAACACCCTCGGGCATCTGCGCAGTGCTTGCAGAGACGGATGTGATTAATATGGTTTCGCGCGGCATTTCAACTCCCGATATTATTAAAGGTATTCATTTATCGATTGGCGGAAGAGTTGTAAGATTGCTCTCTTCGTTAAAAGCAGAATCGCCGGTTGTTTTAACAGGCGGCATGGCAATGAATAAAGGAATGGTTCAGGCAATCGAAGAGTTGTCGAAGGAAAGCAAATACGATTATGAATTCTTAACTCATCCCGATGCAATTTATGCCGGAGCGCTGGGTGCCGCACTCTGGGGCGGATTCAGGTATTTAAAACTGAAAGAGAAAAAAGTAGCTATTGTTAAATAAAGATAATTCGATATTTTAAAAAATATTGCCGGAAAGACTCAAACCTGCCTGGTGGCAGACACGGATACGAAGGAACACAAAGAACGAGTGATAATTTGAATTAGATAAAAAAAATGGGGTAATAAACTTTGTGAATCTTTGTGCCTTGGTGTCTTTGTGGCAAGAAAATAAAAAAAGATAAATCTTTCCATCAATAAAGGCGGATAAAAACATGGGAAAGAGTGAATCTTCAGCAACCGGCGCTGACGTGCAAATACTTGAATCCGGTAAAAAGTTAGGAGAGGTTATTCCTAACATTGCCACACTGCTTAACAGGAACACGAAACGCTTCGGTGAGAAAATTGTTTTCCAGGAAAAGAAGCAGGGTGAGTATAAGGGTGTAAGCTGGAATCAATTTTATAATGATATAAAAAACATTGCTTTCAATCTTCGGCGCTTCGGCTACTCTAAAGGCGATAAGGTTGTTATCCTTTCACAAAACCGTCTCGAAATGCTTGAGTTTGAACTTGCGATAATGGCTTCGGGCGGAGTAGCGGTTCCAATCTTTTTTAATTATAACAAAGAAACGGCGGAGCAATTAATCGAGCATTCCGATGCAACGTTTGTTGCTGTTGGTAACGGCACGCAGCTAAGCAGAATCGGTCACGACTTGCCATTGCAGCAAATTTTTCTCTTCGATTCGTACGATTCAATCGAACAACCTGAACTCATAAAAGAGTACAACAACTTAACTCAGTTTGATGAACTGCTTACAAGTGCAACCGATCAGGATTACGATTTGAATTTCGATGCATCGCCGGATGATATTTGTTTGAATATGTACACATCGGGAACGATGGGCAACCAGAAAAGTGTTCAGCTTACTCATAAAAATATACTTTCGCAGCAGGCAGCACTGGAACTTATTTGGGACATAGATGAAAACGACAGGTTTTTAAGTTACCTTCGCTGGCATCACAGCTTCGGCGGCATATTCGAAATATTCAATGCACTTTACAACGGTGCAACCGTTTCACTCGAATCGAGTCTCGGCACCGACCCTGCCGAAATAATGGAGAACTGGAAACTCATCCAGCCGACGGTTTTCTTCAGCGTGCCTGTAATTTATCAGGCGTTGGTCGATATGACATTGAAGGATAAAGAGATTGAAAAAATATTTTTCCACGACGGATTAAAGTTTGTATTTACCGCCGCCGCACCGCTTCCAAAAAACATCTCCGATGAGTTTGAAAAGCGAAACATTCCTGTTGTTGAAGGTTGGGGCTTAACCGAAACTTCGCCCTGCTGCACAATTACCGATCCGAATGTTAAAAGGGAACCGGGCGTTGTCGGCTTTCCGATTCCGGGGGTTAGCATTAAAATTGCCGACGACGGCGAAATTCTTGTTAAAGGTCCTAACGTGATGGTCGGCTATTACAAAAACGATAAAGCCAACGAAGGAATATTCACCGATGACGGATGGTTCTGCACGGGCGATGTAGGAGAGATAACCGAAACCGGTTTGCGTTTGATAACCCGTAAAGACAGAATCTTCAAACTGCTTAACGCCGAAAAAGTTATTCCGACAAAACTCGAAAGTAATATTATAAGTAAATGCCATTACATTTCTTATGCTCTGGTCGAAGGCAACGGCAGGAGTTATCCCGTAGCGCTTCTTTTCCCTAACAGAAACCTGCTGAATAAAAAAGGCGATGTTATTGACATAGACCTCGAAGATTGTGAATGCCCCGAAAGTCTGGACCAGTTGTCTCAATGCTTGCGCAATTGCTTAACCGATGTTAACTGCAGCTTAAAGCAAAAGTTTGCAAGGATTAAAGCGGCAATGTTAATCGATAAAGATCTTTCGGTCGAGGATAAAACGTTAACGCCGTCAATGAAACTTGCACCGAACAACGTGAAGAAAGTTTACCGCGCACATATCGAAAAACTTTACGGTGCCGATAAAGAGATAAAGGACCATGTTTATATTATTCCACTTGAAGAAGAAAACGAATAAAAGATGTACGAAATAAAAGCCACACAAAATTTAAAAGAGGTAATGCGCAATTACTTTGTCAGTATGGATAAAGGCGATAAGAAAATTGCGTGGTGCACAAGTGTGGGTCCGGCAGAGTTGTTAAGGGCGTTCGGTTTCGAGGTTTACTTTCCCGAAAATCACGGGGCGCTGTTGGGTGCAACACGTCTTGCCGGGGATTATATTCCTTCGGCTGTAAAGTTAGGATATTCAAGCGATATCTGTTCTTACCTTACTTCCGATATCGGAGCTTATCTGAGCAACACAACTCCGCTTCTTAAACATTACGGGGTTAAAACAATTCCCAAACCCGATCTTATTGTTTACTGCACGAACCAGTGCCGCGAGGTTCAGGATTGGTTCTCCTACTTCGGAAATGAGTTTAACGTACCCGTAATCGGAATCAATCCTCCGAGGCATCTCGATGAAGTAACCAAGGCGGATGTCGAAGATGTATCGGCACAGTTCAAAGCGATGATACCCGTTTGTGAAGAAGTGACAGAAAGTAAATTCGATATAGACAGGTTTAAGGAGACGGTAAAGTTAAGTAAAGAAGCAACCGTATTGTGGCGGAAGGTTCTTGAAACCGCAAAGCATACTCCCGCACCTTTAAGCTTCTTCGACGGTGCAATACACATGGGACCGATTGTTGTTTTAAGAGGAACCGAAGCTGCGAAGGATTATTATAAGTTATTGCTAAAAGAATTGGAAGAGAACGTAAGCAAAGGAATAGGATTTTTGGAAAACGAACTGAGCCGCGTGTATTGGGAAGGTATGCCTATCTGGGGTAAGCTTCGTTATTTATCGAATCTGTTTATCGAGAATAACACGGCTGTTGTTGCTTCCACTTATTGCAACAGTTGGATATTCGATGACTTCGATGAGAACGAACCTTTCGAATCGACTGCTTTGGCTTACTCCGAGATTTTTATAAACCGAAGCGAAGAAGCAAAGCTGAATATGTTAAAATCGCTGATAGAAGAATTCAGAATCGACGGTGTGATATTTCATGATGCAAAAACATGCTTTAATAATTCAAATGCACGTTTCGGTATGCCGCTGCGGCTTAAGGAAGAAACAGGCGTAGAAACTTTGGTAATCGAAGGAGATTTGTGCGACTTAAGGTTCTTCAGCGAAGGACAAACAACAACGAAGATAGAAACTTTTATTGAACAAATAACATAGAGCAAATTATGGATGTAAACAAATATAAAATCGGAATCATCGGCTTGGGTCCGGTGGGAATGACACTCGCAGCTCATTTTAACGAAGCCGGCTGCGAAGTTCATATATGCGACGCCGAAAAGAAGAAGATAAATCTTATCAGAAGCAGCGGAATTGAATTAGCCGGAACGATTACAAAACAGCTTTACTTCAGTCACGTTTATACTTCGGTTAGTGAAATGATAAAACAGAAACCCGATATATTAATCTGTTCCGTAAAGGCATACCATGTTAAATCGGTTATGAACCAGATTGATAAAAGCGCCGCCGAAAATATGCTGCTGATGAGTGCACAAAACGGAATCGGACTTCGGCAGATGTACACAAGCCACTTTGATGAATCGCAGATATTAAGAATGGTAATTAATTTTGCCGGAAATCTGAATGCACCGAATGTTGTGAACGTTACATTCTTTAATCCGCCCAACTATATAGCTTCAGTTGATGATTCGAAACAGGATGTTGCACAATGGCTAACCGATGTGCTCAATGAAGTCAAGTTGGAAACAGTCTGCACCGATTCTTTTACGATAGAAGACAGGGTTTGGGAAAAGACAATCCTCAATGCGGCGTTAAGTCCGCTCTGTGCAATCTCAAGATTAACAATGCGCGAAGCAATGAAGCATCCCGATACTCTTGAAATTATCGAACAACTAATACTCGAAGCTATTGAAGTTGCAAAAGCGGAAGAGATAAAGCTGCAGGATAACTTTGTTAAGCTTGCAATAAGATACCTGAAAAATGCCGGCGATCACTTTCCTTCGCTTGCTGTTGATTTGTTAAGCGGAAGAAGTACCGAAATTGATTTCATTAACGGAAAGATAGTTGAGTACGGAAGAAAGCATTACATACGAACACCGCTTAATCTTACATTTACAAATTTGGTGAAGGCAATGTCGCATAAGTTATCTAATGAAAACAACAAATCGGGTGAAGCCAAAGAAGCTGCTATTCTTAATGCAGATATGTAAAAGAGAAAAATTTTTAACAAATAAAAATCAAAACAATTATTAAAAATGCATCTAACACAATTTCGTTATCATAAACCCAAAACGTTGGAAGAAGCATGCACGCTGCTTGAGCAAAAAGAAAATGCGGCGGTATTAGCAGGCGGAACCGATGTATTGGTCGAGATTAAAAAAGGTCTCCGGCAGAATGATGATTTAATTTCGTTATCCGCACTCGATGAATTAAAAGAGATAAGTAAAGACGAAAACAATTTATACATCGGAGCCGGTGCAACACACAACGAAGTTAAAAAATCTCCCTTAATAAAAAATGAGTTTCAGGCAATCTCCGAAGCGGCTTCGTTAATCGGAACAGAACAGATTCGAAATACCGGAACAATCGGCGGAAACCTTTGCACGGGTGCTTCCTGCTGCGACATGGCTCCCGTTTTAATTGCCTACGGTGCCAGGGTTGAACTGTTTTCGTTAAAAGGAAAGCGTACGGTTGCACTGAAAGATTTCTTCAGGTTTCACAAGCAGACAATGATTGAAAAAGGGGAGATAATGACGAAGGTAATCGTACCGAATTTAGAAAAAGGTTCGGGCGTTTGGTTCGAAAAGTTTGGCTTGAGAGATGCGGCTGCAATATCTGTTGCATCTGCCGCGGCAATGATTAAAACCGACGGCAGTAAATGTTCGGATGCGCTTGTTGTTGTAGGTGCGGTTGCACCCGTTCCTAAAATAAGCGATAAAGCAAAAGACGTGTTGACCGGTAAAAGCACAACAGAGTTGATTAATGACTCATCAATACTTGAACAAGTCGGTAAAGCGGCTGCAGACGATTCGCTTCCGATAGACGATATAAGAGGCACTGCCGGTTACCGCCGCGGGTTAGTGCCTGTTCTTGCTAAACGCGCTGTAACCAAAGCTGCAAAGCGTGCTGTCGATTCACTAAAAAATTAATTATAGGGAAGATGAAACAACTAATAAATTTAAATATAAACGGTACCGATTACGAGGTGGCTGTTGAGCCGTCTCAAACTCTTGTCGATCTTCTTCGGGAAGACCTTCGCTTAACCGGGACTAAAAAGGGCTGCGA